>CALPSU020000340.1 GCA_943326315.2 Chryseobacterium gleum | reverse complement strand
GTGTTGCATTTCCAACAATCACATCGTCTATTCTGTTTTTATCCAACTGTGGAACAGTCGACATTAAATGTTTTATAACATCAGCTGCTAAATCATCAGGACGAGAGAAACGAAATCCTCCTTTTCCTGCTTTTCCAACGGCAGTTCTATAACCTCTTACTATGTATGCTTTTTGTGACATAATTTTTATTAATAGTTATCCTCCCCCTTAATCCCCCTCCGAAGGGGGAAAAGAGCTAAAATTAATTTCTAAGTATTTTTCCGTTTTTCACTAAGCTTTCTAGCCGTTCTAATGTTTTTCTTTGCATACATAACTCTACAAAAGCTTTGCGCTCTAAGTCCAATAGATACTGTTCAGAAACAACTGTGTTTTCAGATAAATCTCCTCCGCAAAGTACGTATCCTAATTTTTCAGATATTACTCTGTCGTGGTCTGACATATAATTTCCTGAAAGCATTGAATTTGCCCCAACATAGATTAACCCAAGGCCTTCTTGCCCCATAACATGTATGTTTTTTTCTCTTTTAGGAGCTATATATCCAACATCTGATAATTCTAAACAAGCAGCTTTTGCTCTAGTTAATTGATGATCTCTACTAACAACAACTTCATCAATACCTTCTCTTAAATAACCTAACTCAAATGCTTCGTAGGCCGAAGTAGAAACAGAAGCCTGACCAATCGTTAAAAATCGTTGGCGCAATCTATTTGTTTTAATGTCACCATCTTTCAATTCGTCAGATAAACGTTTCGCAAATTCTTTAGAACCACCTCCGCCAGGGATAAGTCCTACTCCAAATTCTACTAATCCCATATAAAGTTCAGCATGCGCTACCACTTTGTCGGCATGCATAGACATTTCACAACCACCACCTAATGCTAAATTATGAGGAGCAATTACAACTGGAATATTCGAATAACGAACACGCATCATTGCATCTTGGAAAACTTTAACTGCAAAATTCAATTCATCTAAATCTTGTTCAACAGCCAACATAAAGATCATTGCAACATTTGCACCCGCTGTAAAATTTTGTCCGGTATTCGAGATAACTAATCCTTTGTAATCTTTTTCAACGATATCAATTGCTTTGTTTATTCCTTCGATAACTCCTCCGCCAATCGTATTCATTTTTGTGTGGAATTCTAAGTTCAAAATACCATCACCTAAATTTACCAAAGTAGTGTCTGCATTACCCCAAACTTTATTTTCAGAACGTAAAGCATCTAAAATGATTAAATCTTCCGTTCCTGGAATTGTTACAAATGATTTTGAAGCAAGATCGTAATATTGTTTTTTACCTTTTTCTGTTTGGTAGAATGAAGTTTTACCAGCCGCCTTCATATCATCCAACCATTTTGGTGCAGTTCGACCAGCATCGGTAATTAATTTCAATCCTTTATCTAAACCTATAATATCCCACGTTTCGAAAGGTCCGATTTCCCAACCAAATCCAGCTTTTAAGGCGTCATCAATTTTGTACAAATCATCGGATATTTCAGGAAGTCGATTTGAAACGTAAGCAAATAAACCACCGAATAATTTTCTGTAGAATTCGCCTGCTCTATCCGTTCCAGCAAACAACATTTTCGTACGAGTTTTTAAATCGTCTATAGATTTTGTCATTTCCAAAGTAGCAAATTTTGCTTTAATAGCTGAACGGTACTCCAAAGTTTTTAAATCTAATGTTAAGATTTCACTCTTACCATCTGAATTAGTTACTTTTTTGTAAAAACCTTGTTTAGATTTTGAGCCTAACCAACCATTTTCTACCATTTTAGAAACATAATTTGGCAGTTCGAATAATGCATTTTCTTCGTCGTTCGGACAATTCGCTTTTAAACCATTTGCAACGTGAACTAATGTGTCTAATCCAACAACATCACACGTTCTGAAAGTAGCTGATTTTGGTCTTCCTAAAACAGGTCCAGTTAATTTATCAACTTCTTCAACAGTTAATCCCATTTCTTCAACAGTATGGAAAAGAGCCATAATTCCATAAACCCCAACTCTATTCGCAATAAACGCAGGTGTGTCTTTACAAAGTACAGTCTTTTTGCCTAAAAAACGTTGACCATAATCCATTAAGAAATCAATGACCGCTTGATTGGTATTAGGTGTAGGAATTATTTCCAATAATTGTAAATAACGTGGAGGATTGAAAAAGTGTGTCCCACAAAAATGAGCTTTGAAATCATCACTTCTTCCTTCTAGCATCATATGAATTGGAATTCCAGAAGTGTTTGAAGAGATTATAGTACCTGGTTTACGGAATTTCTCAACTTGAGAGAAAACAAGATGTTTAATATCTAATCGTTCAATTACCACTTCGATAATCCAATCACAAGTGGAGATTTTAGACATATCATCGTCAAAGTTTCCTGTAACAATTCTTTTTACAAATGATTTTTTATAAAGTGGAGAAGGATTTGATTTTACAGCAAATTCAAGTGATTGATCAACTATTCTATTTTTAACAGAGCGAGAATCAAGTTTCAAACCCTTTTTTTCTTCTTGAGGTAAAAGTTCTTTTGGAGCAATATCCAACAAAATAACTTCACATCCAATATTTGCAAAATGACACGCAATGCGAGATCCCATAACGCCAGAACCAAGAATTGCTACTTTTTTAATGTGTCTATTCATATGTATATAATTGTTATGTTTTAAGTTCTATTTTAAATAAATACCTAATGTAATAAGATATTTAAAACTATACTTAAAAGTAACAAAATAAATTTATTGCAGGGTTGTTTTTTAACCGCAGAGTTAAATGAGTTTTGCACGGAGTGTCACAGAGTTTTTAATAAGAGTGTGGTGTTTTTGAGGAAGTGTTTTGGTAGTTTTTTAAAAATAAGTAACACAAGATGCAAAAAAGAACTCTGTGTTACACTATGAAAAGAACTCCGTGTCCACTGTGGTTAAAAAGTTATTCCCAAGTATCACCAGAAATACTTACCGTTCCCTTGAAAATAGCTATTAATTTCTGATCTTGATTGGTAACAGC
>CALPSU020000339.1 GCA_943326315.2 Chryseobacterium gleum | reverse complement strand
GGAGGAGAAGCACAACGTATTAAATTATCAACTGAATTAGCGAAAAAAAGCACAGGAAATACTGTTTATATTATGGATGAACCGTCTACTGGTTTACACTTTGAAGACATTCGAATGCTTTTAATTGTATTACAACGTCTAGTGGATGAAGGAAATACAGTTTTAGTAATTGAACATAATTTAGACATCGTAAAAGTTGCCGATTACATTATTGACATTGGTCCCGAAGGTGGAAAAGGCGGAGGACAAATTATTTGCCAAGGAACACCTGAACAAATAATTAAAAAATCAAAAGATAAGTCACATACAGCTAAATATCTAGCCTTAGAAATTTAATAAAAAAGTCTAAAATCTAATGTCTTATAGTCTAAAATCTAAAGAAAAAGCACTATTTGCTTGGAGCGGTGGAAAAGATTCTTCTTATGCTTTACATCAAATTATATTAGAAGATAAATACGAAGTCATGTATCTTTTAACAACTTTGAATCATGAGTTTAAAAGAATTTCAATGCACGGCGTAAGAGAAGAACTTCTTGATCTTCAGGCTGATGCAATTGGAATCCCTCAATTAAAAGTATGGCTTTACGAAGCTTCGTATGATTCATATGAAAAACAGATGGAAGAAATGCTATTAAAAGCAAAATCAGAAGGAATTGAAACTGTTATTTTTGGGGATATATTTTTAGAAGACTTAAAAGAATACCGTGAAAAAAATTTAGAAAAAGTTGGAATGAAAGCCGTTTTTCCTTTATGGAAAAAAGATACTTCAATGTTAATCAATGATTTTATTAATTCTGGTTTCAAAACAATTACCTGTTGTGTCAACGATGCTTTTTTTAATGAAGATTGGGTTGGAAAAGAAATTGATGAATCTTTTATCATGAATCTCCCGGTGACTGTTGATCCTTGCGGAGAAAATGGTGAGTACCATACTTTTTGTTATGAAGGTCCAATATTTAAGAAAAAAATAAATTTTCAATTAGGAGAAAAAATCTATAAACCTCTGATAATAGAAAAAGAGGAATCTTGTGGAGTTGATGCTAAAGTAAATCCTACAAAAGGATTCTGGTATTGTGAATTATATTAAATAAAAAAGGGAAAAGTGTAATACCTTTCCCTCTCTTCTCAATATATAAAATATATTAATCTCTATCTTTCAACCATTTAGCTACTTTAGGAGCTAATTCTTTTTGAGATCTATTTCCTACGAACACTCCGATATGTCCACCCTGAAAAGGATAAATTTCATAATCTTTCGTTCCAATATATTCTCCTAATGGTTTAGTAGCACTAGGTGGAACTAAATGATCCTCAGTTGCATAAATATTTAATACAGGCATTGTTAAATTTTTTAAATTCACTTTATGTGAACCAACTACCAATTCTCCTGTAATTAATTTATTCTGTTGATACAAATCTTCCATAAATTGTAAAAAACATGCACCCGCTTGATCTGGACTATCTGCAATCCATTTTTCCATTCTCAAGAAATTCGTCAATTTGGTTTTATCCTCCAACGAATTCATTAAACCTGATGCTTTATGAAACTTCATCATTGGTTTTAACATATCAAACCCCTCGTTTAAGAAACTTCCAGGTATAATTCCATCGCAACCTCTAACAAGCGATTTAAAGTCCATATCCTTACTCCATTTAAATAGTAATCCATCACTTACAGAGAAATCAACTGGAGTTACGTGAGGAACTAAATTTTTCACCTTTTCAGGATGTAATGCGGAATAGATTAAACTAAATGTACCTCCTTGGCAAATACTTAAAATGTTGATTTTATCTAATTTATGTTCATCGCGAATATAATCTACACAATTATCGATGTAACCATTGATGTAATCATCCATAGTTAAATATTTATCGATTTGTGTAGGATATCCCCAATCTATTAAATAAACATCTAAGCCAGCATCTAAAAGATTTTTAATATAACTTCTATCAGGTTGTAAATCTAACATTTGGTATGTATTTACCAACGCATAAACGATTAATACAGGAGTTTTATATGTTGCTTTAGTATCTCGATTATATCTGTAAAGTTTTAATTTATCTTCAGAATAAACAACTGTTTTTGGAGTTGTAGCAATATCAACCTCTTTTACCTCTTTTAGAGTTTCAAATCCTTTTACAATTTTAGAGGTATTTGCAGTTAATTCGTTTAAGAAATCTATGTTATTTAAATTCATTTTGAAAATAATATATTGTATAAAAAAAGGGAAACGTTAATTTCCCTTTTCAAAAGTATGTTAACTTAATTAAACTGTAGCTTTTTTAGCTGTAGCAGTTGTTTTAGTTGTTGTTGTAGCAGTAGTTTTTGAAGTAGTATTTACTTTATATTCCAATGCTTTGATCGTTTTTTTCAAATCGTGAATCGTTTCATATAATTCATTTAATTCAGATTTTACAACTAAAGGTAAATGTTCAATTTTATTCTCAAATTGTTTCTCGATATTTTTCTTAACATCTAAAGAAAGAGTCGTTAATTCAGCTTTTAATTTTGAAAATTCTTCCGTAGCATATAATTGAGTGTAGTGTTTCTCATTAATAGCAACCCAGTCATTAAAAAATGTTTGAAATGAATTAGTCAATTCTATTTTTTTTGACTTCTCAGCAATTAATTTCCCAACTTCTTCAGCAACAGTTTGACCAGTTTTATTCAATAAATATTGAATTTGAACCAATTTGATACTATAAGTTGTTGATTTATCTAAAGACTCAACTGCTAATTCAATATTTTCTTTGTCTTTAGCATTTGAAATCAATTTTAAAGCTGGTTCAAATAAGTCTTTGTAAGATCCATTGATGTTTTTAAAAGAATCATTGAATTTACCATAATCAGCTGAAATAATTGTTGGGAATTTTTCAGTGAATATATTCCAAAATTCTTTGTATTCTTTCGTTGTATTTTGCTGTTTTTGAAAGAAATCGTGAATTAACTTCGTATTTGTTTCAATCAAAGTATTTAAATTTTGACCTTGAAAGAAACTAGAAAAAGTTTCTTC
>CALPSU020000338.1 GCA_943326315.2 Chryseobacterium gleum | reverse complement strand
CACCATTAATCACATTCTCGAATCTTTTGTGGAACAAGCTCATCATACTTCAGCTCGTTATCCACGAAATGTTTCTGAATTTGAAGCGAGTGGACTAACGCCATTTTATCGAGCTGATTTTTTCGCACCTTATGTGAAAGAATCAACTGTTCAAATTGGTATGGAATTTAAAACAAAAATGAACATTCCTATTAATAACACTTTAATGATAATTGGACAAATCAAAAGTATCTCATTGCCTGAAAAAGCAATTTCTACCGATGGATTTATAGATTTAGAAATTACAAAGACAATTACAAACAGTGGATTAGATTCATACCATAGAACAGAAAGAATTGTGCGACTCCCATATGCTAAACCTCTTTTTAGTGAATAGACTTTAGAAATTAGATTTTAGACAATAGACATTAGACTTTAAGAAAAAAGATTTAAAGACAAAAAACGATATGAAAACAAACTCAATATTATTCGATACAACTGATTTAGCTTTAGCAGAAGAAAAAGAACTTGACAGAATTAATCGAATCATCGAAATGGCTTGGGAAGATAGAACACCATTCGATGCTATCAAATTTCAATTTGGACTTTCGGAAGCCGACGTAAAAGCGTTAATGAAAAAAGAATTGAAATTTAGTAGTTATAAATTATGGCGTGAACGTGTCGAAAATTGCAAAACCAAACACGCAAAAAAACGAGTAGATGGAATCGACCGTTTCAAATGTAATTTACAACGGTCGATTACAAATAATAAGATTTCGAAGAGGTGAAATTAATTTGGAGAATGAGTTTAACCTCCTATTACTTTTCTACTCACAGCAACAACTAATTTTCTTGGCATTAATCTTACAAAAAAGGCCAAAGCTTGATTTACAAAACCGTGTATTGCAACAGTTTTTCCTTTTAACATTGCATCGTAACCAAATAATGCAACTTCTTTAGAACTTGGCAACTTCTTCCCTTTGAATAAAGCGCTTTCTTCAGCTGATGCAGCGGCTATAAAACCACTCTGTGTAGCACCTGGACATAATGCAGTAATCGAAACTCCAAATTCTCTAACCTCATTATCAACCGCTTCAGAAAAACTCAAAACGTATGGTTTAGTTGCACAATAAACCGCCATTGTAGGTCCAGGAACAAATGCTGCAGTTGAAGCAACGTTCATTATTTTACCACTTTTACGTTTCAACATATCTTTCAAATACAACTTTGTAAATTGTGTTAATGCTGTAATGTTCAAATTTATCATTTGATATTCTTTCTCCCATTCCGTATCTGAAAACATCCCAAAATCACCAAAACCAGCATTATTGATTAAATAATCAATCTGAATTCCTTTTTCAGAAGTTTCATTATAAACTTCAAGTGCCGCATCTACTACCGATAAGTCTTTACCAATGATATAAACTGAAACCTTGAATTGTGTTTCTAATTCTAATTTAAGTTCATCCAACTTCGAAATATTACGAGCAACTAATACTAAATTACCACCTTTTGCTGCGTGAATTTTTGCTAATTCATACCCAATTCCACTAGATGCCCCTGTAATTAATGCTGTTTTCATATTTCTCAAAAATTTGTTTGCTAAAGGTAAGGTTATTAAATTGAAGACAAGATTATAAAAGTCGATTTGAATTAATTGAAGATTTCAAAATTAATAAAAAGAAAAAATTGTATATCAGAAAACATGGAAGAACTAAATAATAACTCAAAAAATAGCAAAAGAAGTTTCTTTGCTTCATAAAGTCGCGAAATGTAAACATCATTCTATCAGATTTTTAGCTATTAGCCAAGCCACTATTATGTTCTGCACTATATCTTTTTATTTTTGCTCAAGTTCTAACCATTTTTCATAAGTTAAAATTCCATTTTCAGGTTTGGATTCACCATCTAAAATAGAAATAAACTCCAACGAATGTCCATCAGGGTCATTAAAATATATTGAAATAGCTGGCATCCAAGCAAACACCATTGGTTCCTCAATACCATTATTCAAAAAGTTTCGAGGTTTTAAATTATGTGAATTTAGAAAGTCAACTGATTCTTTTAATATGAATTCTGTTTCACATTCGAAAGCAAAATGTCTAATATCAATATTTTCTTTAGGCTTTTCCCAAATCCCAAGCATTGCTTGTTTACTTTTACCTATCCAAAAAAAGCCTGCTTTTCTTTCTTCTTCATAATAACATTGCTCAAGTTTTAATACATTTTTATAAAATTCGATAGATTTTTTAATGTCGGAAACATATAAATGAGTTTCGTATAATCCCTTTATCATAATTGTCGAGTTTTTTTTTCGTCCTAAAGCCTATTTTAGAACTTTAAGTTTTATTTTAAATTAATTCTACTCCATTCACTCCAAGAGCCAACATATAATTTTGGCATTTCCATTTCAGCATAGTCCAATGCAAGCAAAGTATGACAAGCTGTTACACCTGAACCACAATTAATTACAATATTTTCAGTTTTAATTTCTCCAAATAATGTTTTATATTTTCTTTTCAATTGATCAGGTTTAAGAAACAAACCGTTCTTGTCTAAATTTTCTGTAAATGGAACATTTATTGCTCCTGGAATATGTCCTGCAATTAAATCAATTGGTTCAGTTTTCCCTTCATATCGTTCTTTATCTCGGACGTCAACTACCAAATAATTCGGATTTTGTGATATATTTTCTACCTCATTAATTTCGATTGTAGGTAAATTCCATTTGTCAACTTGATATGGTTCAGAATCTATTGTAATAATTTCGGTATTTGAACTCAATGGAAAATAATTTTCTTTAGCCCTATTTAGTCCTCCGTTTAAAACTTGAACCTTTTCGTGTCCAACTGATTTTAACATCCACCAAAATCTTGCTGAAGCATTTGAACCGTTTTTATCGTCATAAATTACAATATGTTTGTTTTTTGTAATTCCTAAACTGTTCAAAGTTTTGGCAAAGATTGTTATTTCAGGCAATGGATGTCGTCCTCCTTCCGAAATGTCGCTTTTTATATCTGCTAATTGAGTATTTAGGTCAACAAAAAATGCACCTT
>CALPSU020000337.1 GCA_943326315.2 Chryseobacterium gleum | reverse complement strand
GCATTTATCTTGATTATTTTCAAAAAACAGCATCGGATCTGTAAGTTTTGCTAAATCTCTCGGATTTTCTAAATCTAATAAAACAGTTTCTTTTTTAATTTCTTTCAATAATAATTTAGCAATGGTTGTTTTCCCAACTTGTCTTGGTCCAACAATCCCTAAAACTGGGAACTCATGGATTATTTCCAGTAATTCATTAAAAATATATCTTGCTATCATGTTGTAAATATATAAAAAACCCATGAAAAATTAAAGTTTAATTTTAATTTTTCATGGGTTTTTATTTTTATAGGTTAAAAGTTAAGCTATCTATTCTATGTAATTTTTTACTTCAAAAGTAGTGTAGGTTGTAAATTCAATCATCAAAACTTGCATTTTTTACAAGTTTTGATGATTGAAAAAAATACTGGTTAATTCCTAGCTTCATTTCAAACCAAAAAAAGCCTCACATTTCTGTAAGGCTTTCCGATTTAAAGGTGATTAAATCTTACTCTAACACTATTTTCTTCGAATCTATAATTGCATTGTTTGAATCTAAAATTTGTGCGATGTACAAACCTTTTGTAGCAAATTGGTTCATTGAGATTTGAACTTTTTGCGAAGTAATTGGTTGGTTGTAAACAACTGCTCCTGTTAACGATACAATTTTGATAGAAAACCCATTCATTGCTTGGTAGTTTCCATTGTCGATGAATAATATATCTTTTGTTGGGTTTGGATAAAATTTGATTGTATTAGTTGTATTTGCATATAAACCTAATGTAAATACCACTTTAATTTTCAATGTATCATAAGTGCTGCAAATAGTATTTAGTGTATCGTTTACTATAGTACTTTGAAAAGCAGAACCCGAACAATTGTTTGAATTTATAACGTTATATGTAACGGATTTTTTACCTAAACCTGCAATTGAAGGATTAAATATACCCCCAGAAACCCCTTGGCCACTAAAAGTTCCTCCCGAAGGTGTCGCTATTAATGTAATTGGTGAGTGTTGATAATCTGTATAACTAGCCAAAGTTGTAAAACTTACGTTTGGGTTAGGGTTTACCAATACATCAGTTGCCGTACTTGTTGCGTTACAAGAACCATTTATTACTTTTACTGTATAACTACCACTTTGGTTGGCTGCATAAGAACTTGCTATTGATCCACTTATAAGATTTCCATTTTTGTACCACTCATAAGTATAACCTGCTCCTGTCGAAGCATTTAAGTTAATTGAACCACCTTGACAGAAAGTGGTGTTTCCTTGTGGTGTGATAGTTGCTATTGGAGTTGTACAAGTTTGTGAATTAAACAAATCCGTAATTTCTTGTTGGGTTAAGGCGCGATTCCATATACCTATATCGTCAATTAATCCCTTGAAAGGATTCCAAAATCCATTTGCTTGATCTGATACCCCAACTGAAATTCCTGAAGTACCTAAAGTATTCATTTGAAATCCTTGGGGAGCAGTAGTTGTATTTGATAAAACTCCATTTATATAAGTATTCAAATTAGTTCCATCGAAGGAAAATCCAACTAAAGACCAGCCATTTAATGGTATAATATTTCCTAAATAATTTACATAAGGCGAATTAACATTTGTTGAAGTTCCATATACAATAGAATTTATTTTACCAGTGTTATTTATATCTAAATTTAATGCCCATGTTTCACCGTTTGGATTTGTATAACCTTGTTGAAATTTATTTATAATTGTTGCGCTGCTTCCTTGACCATATCCATATGTTGAAGGATTTATCCATGCCATAACTGAAATATTTGGAGAACTAATATTTGGAGAATATGGAATAAATATTTCACTAAGTTGACTTCCTGGAGACCAATTGTCAGTAGTGAAAAAATATGCACTATTAGTTAAAGAATTTCTATCAGTTGATAAACTTACCCCATGAACGATTCCATGGTTTCCATTACCTGATGCATCTTGTGCATTTCCATTAAAAGGCCAGTAGCCCACCAAACCATTCGTTGAAACATACGAAGGCACTTGTGCTGAAGCAGCTAAAATTGTTAAGAAAGTTGCTGCTGAAAGTAAAAATTTTCTCATGATATTTAAATTTTAAAGGTTACGATTTATTTTATTTCTCCAATGTTCAATTTTTTGAATCCTATTCATTCTGAAATATCCATTAGAGGGTGTTACTAAATCTGAAGTACGAATTTTATACTCGTTACATAATTCTATAATTTGATTCCATTTTTTTAATAACTGCCCATTTCTAGGAAAAGTATGAGCATATCGTGTAAGATAAACACCAATTAAAGTATCTTTATTATCTCGAATTATTTGTTCAATATCTGTAAAAATAATTTCATCAAAATATTCTAAATCATTGTCTCTAACAGATCTAATTTTCTCTAGATGATTAGGATTATTACTATCCGCATCTTTTATTTGACTTATTAAGTCAGTGATACCAATATTATTTATTTTACAAAATTCTTCAAGTAGAGGTCTATTAGTTCTTTCATTTAGTAAATCATTAAAATCTAACGATAAAGGCATAATATGCCAAAAACTGTTATTGTTTCTTCCATAAAACCAATTAGCATTATCTTTTACTTTATTCCATTCAGGATTAAAAGTTCCAATAAATAAATTCTTGATAGAATAATCAGGAATTAAATCTTTTCTAAATCTGTGATTACAAGCCATATCTTTTTCTTTCAAAGATATTCTTGATGAATACTATTTTATTAATAAATTGAGAGACATAAAGTTATTCCCCTATTTTCTCTCATTTATATTTTTATAAAATAAATGTACTTTTGGATTGATAATCAGTAATTTAATCCTTCTATCTTCAAGATGTTTGAATTCTTTAAAAATTTCATCAAAATGTATATTAGTTGCATTTGAAATTTTTGTTTTAAAATCTTTTAATAAAATTTCCCGTCTTTTTTTGAGGGTGTCGATAGAAGGTTGATCTCCATTTACAAAATCATTTATTTGTGAGATTTCAACACCATGGTCAATATTTTTAATAAAAAAAGCAAGTAACTCTTTTTCTCGACTATCTAATTCAG
>CALPSU020000336.1 GCA_943326315.2 Chryseobacterium gleum | reverse complement strand
ACATTGTATTTCTATCTGGTGTATTTAATTCTGCATTTAACTCAAAACGTTTTGGTAAATCTGGATTCGCTAAAAATGCTGAACCATAAGAAACTAACTGCGCTCTGTTGTTTTCTACTTCTTTTTCTCCTTTTTCTTGGTCATAACCACCATTTACGATAATCGTTTTGTCAAATAACGGTCCGAATGTTGTCAATACATCTTTTGGCCAAGTTGGGAATGCATCGATCGGAAACATTGGTTGCATTAATTGTAAATACGCCAATGGAAGTTTATTTAATTCAGTAATCAAATAACTGAAAAGTGCTGTAGGATCGCTGTCAATCATTCCGTTGTAAGGAATACTTGGAGAAAGTTTGATTCCAGCTTTATCTGCTCCGAAAACTTCTACTAAACCTTTCATTATTTCTATAACAAAACGACTTCTATTTTCAATCGAACCACCGAATTCATCGTTACGTTTATTAGCTCCGTCAACTAAAAATTGATTTGGTAAATAACCAAAAGCACCGTGTAATTCAACTCCATCAAATCCTGCTTCTTTTGCATTAATTGCAGCTTGTTTAAAATCTTGAATGATTTGTTTAACTTCTTCTGTTGACAATTCTCTAGGCGTTTCATAGTCTTTCGGACCTTGAGATGTAAAATGAGTTTGACCTTGAATTGCAATAGCAGATGCAGAAACGGGCAACACTCCGTTTTTGTCAATCGAATGCCCTACTCTTCCCGTATGCCACAATTGAGCGAAAATAATTCCGTCTGCTTTATGTACTGCTGATGTTACTTTTTTCCAAGCTGCTATTTGTTCTTGTGTGTAAAGTCCTGGTGTTAAAGGACTTCCAATTGCTTGTTCTGAAATATTTATCGCTTCTGAAATGATTAATCCAGCCGATGCACGTTGTACATAATATTTTTCAATCAAGTCATTTACTTCCCCTTGAACATTTGCTCTACTTCTAGTCATTGGCGCCATAACCAAACGGTTTTTCAACTCCAAATCTCCCATTTTAAATTTTTCTAATAATTTCATATTTGTTTGTTTTTATTTGTAATTCACTCTTTTTAATCTGAACCTCATTCTTAATTTTACTTCTTTATTAGTTATACATACAACTATAAGTGTAATTTTTTTTAACCCCTTATTTTATCCAAAAGTTCATTTAACTGAACCGCTTCTTCTTCCGATAAATTCGCTACATTATGATCTTGCTTTATCAACTCAGTATCTAAAATCTTTAATTTATCTAATCCTAAACTCGTAATTGAAATTTCATATTCTCGTTTATCTTTTGGAGATTGATTTACAGAAATTAGCCCCTTCCCAACTAATTTTTTAATGATTAAAGTAACATTCGATTTAGGGGCAACCATCCTACTTAATACATCTTTCTGACACATACATTCTGGATGTTTACCTCTTAAAATACGAAGTACATTAAATTGTTCATGGGTTAAATCATACGGTTTTAAATAAGAAGAAATTTGATTGTAGATGAAATTAGCCGTAAAAAGAATATTAATGTTCGCCTTAATGACTTCATTATTAAACTTTTTCTGCTGTAAATCTTGTTCTAACTTTCCCATTACTTTATTCTTGAATTTCAAATTTAGAAATAATAGTTATACATACAACTATTATTTCTATTTTTTATTAAAAATTAATGATCCTAAAAATAATTACCTTTCAAAATAAACTTGTGCTATAATTCACTATTTCATCAACTATATTTTTAAATAAACCTTCTAAAACCTATTAAAATCTAGGCTTTTAAGTACACGTGTTTAAGCAAATATAGTTTGGTTTAAAAGAAAGTCTAGTTTAAAATCAATGGAACAATATTTATTATTGGAAAAAATTCAACATAATTTACATACCAGAATCAGTAATTCAAAAGGATGGATTAATTGATCTAACAGAAGCTTGAACGATTTCAAATAGTAGATTAGACAGCTATCATTCAATAAAAAAAAATAAACAGATTAAAATATGCTAAACCATAATTTATTTTAAATTTTAGTTTTTAAATAAAACAGGATAAACAATTGAAGCATAGGAATGAAAAATAATATTCTTATTTATTTAACAATTTATTAATTTAAGAGCGACCTTTTATTAATAAATAATTCATAAAAATTTAGTAGATTTGAATATTTAAATGTTAAATATATGTATACCTTGTTAGATATTAGTATACTTAGTTAAATAATTCTTAATTTAAAATATGAAGGAAGAATCAACTCTTAATTTAGCTCTAAAAAACATTTTTGATAATTCTACAAAAAAGGAACTATCCTACAATGAAATCATTTCAGCAATTTCTGAAACAAATGCTAAACTGAAAGAAGTTGAAGGTCATTCAATAAACTTTAATTCATGGATTAAAAAGGAGCTAGACGAAAATCAAAAATTTGGTTTTGTAGCTTTTGATTTTAGAAACAAAGAATATTTTATAGATTCAACCGTTCAGAAAGTTTTAGAACTCGAAAAAAATCAATACTCTCCTTTTTCTTTCTTAAAAAGAATTTTAAGTCATCTTAAAGATACTTCAAATTTAATCCTTGACTTACAAAAAGCCAGAAATCAAAATTTAAGTATAATAAAAGAATTAAAATTAATTTTTAAAATAAACAATGAAGTAAAATATATTTCAGTAAATGGAAAATACAATTACAATAGCAATAACAAACCTATCAACTTTTTCTGTAGCATTGTAGAGGAAACTGAGAGAAAAAAACATGAAAAATTTCAAAATCTTATAAACTCTGTAGCAGTAGATGCTAAACATTCAATTGTTATTACTGAAGCTGAACCATTAAGTTCGCCAGGTCCAAAAATTTTATACGTAAACAAAGCTTTCACTGAATTGACAGGATACTCGGAAGAAGAATCAATCGGTAATTCTCCTCGATTCTTGCAAGGTGAAGAAACTGATGCTGAATCTTTGAAACAATTAAAACAAGACTTAATGAAATGGGAACCTTGTAAAGCAGAGGTTTTAAATTACAAAAAAAATGGAGAAAAGTTTTGGGTTGAGTTAGATATT
>CALPSU020000335.1 GCA_943326315.2 Chryseobacterium gleum | reverse complement strand
TGTGAATCGACTCTAAAAACTTTTGAAATTAAGTCAATGTAACCGATGTAACTTATTTTAATAAAATATGAACTTGATGGTATATTTTCAAATCGAAATTCACCTTTATCATTCGTGCTATTTCCTTTAAAAATTGTACTATCCTTTGCATCAAATAAAGCCAAAGAACAAAATTGAATTTCAGTATTGGAAGAGTCTTGAACTTTCCCTGTGATAACAGATTGACTGTAAAAATTAGACACGAAAGTTACCGTGAATAGTATAATAATATATCTAAACATAATAAATTTGATTAAGAAATGAGAAGAAAAATGATTGAGGTTAAGGTTTAGTGCTTAATTTTCTATTCAGTTTTTTTAATAACAATTTTATGATCTCCTTGAACTCTTACGATTGATAAAATTTTCTGATTTTTTTTGTCTAGTTTTAGAATACAAAAAGCTCCATGGTCATTTTCTAAATAAAATTCAGTTTCAGATAAGAAAATTAACTTCATTTTATTTTCGTCGTCAAAAAATAAAAATAAATCTTTGTTCTCTTCAATAATTTTTAAGTCTTGTTGTCCATGATTGTAGTTCCCTAATAATTTTTCTTTTATAATTTCGGGAACTTCTATTATATTAACTTTCTGAAAGGAACCTAAATTATTTTCGCCTTCTATTTTTATAAAACCAATAACTTTGCCTAAACTATCCAATAGAAATGTTTTTATTGATGAAGCTTCAATATTGATAAATTCAGTTGGAGAAGTGAAATACATTTTCCAAGATCCAGAACCAGTATTATATTTTAACTGTTTGTTTTCTAATGAAATATCATATAATTCATTATTTAATTTATATGATCCAACATATTTTTTTGACAATGAATCAGGTAACAAGATTTCTTTTTTTGTGATTATTTTTTTGTCTTTATAAAAACCTTTCCATTTATAAGCCATTGAAACCGCATTTACTATTTCGTTCATTAATACTCCTCCATTATCAGAATTTGTAAAAACGACTACTCCATAACCATCTTTCATACTTCCATAATAGATTCCTCTAAAACCTTCATTTGCTCCACTATGCTGAAAATATTTTACACCATCTCTGTTTTCTATAAACACACCCAATGCAGCGTCTTCTTTTATTGGCGTTAACATTTTTTCTGTCATTTCTTTTGAAAGAATTTTATTCGATTTTCCTTCAAGTGATAATTGAGTTTCAATAATGAATTGGCTTAATTCTGAAGGTGTTGTCCATAATCCTGCAGGGGCCTGTTCTGGATAGATATAGTATTTACCATCAACTTCTTTTCCGTCTATTGTATATCCAGTAGCCATTTCTTTTGATCTACTTTTATTCATAGGTTGAGAGTATGAGCTAGATAACATTCCAAGTGGAGAAAGGACTTTTTCCTGCATATATTGATCGTATGGCATTTTTGAATTATCCATTTGAATTAATTGTGTGATTGTCGTTCCGCCGCCAGAATAAGAAAAATATTTATTTGGCTTAGTTACTGAAAGTATTGCTTCTGAATTTGAAGGTCTTGTTCCGTTTAGTATTTGCAATGTAGTTGGTAAAGAATCACTTGAATGATAGCCTGCAAAGCCATGAACATTTAATCCAGCCGTATGACTAAGTAAATTCTCAATTGTTATATTTTGATGACTGATTTTTGATTTATACGGAAACTGCCAAGATTTTAAATATTCATTTATATCTACATTTAATGATACTTTGCCTTCTTGAACCATCTTTAACATTGCCATAGCATTCAATGATTTACTGATTGATGCGGCTTGAAAAAGCGTTTCAGTTGTTACTAAACGTCGTTCAGCAGAATCAGCAAGTCCATATCCCTTTGCCCAATCTAATTGATAATTATTAATAACGGCAATACTTACACCTTTAACACCATAAGCTTTCATTCGTTCTTCAATTGTAGTTGCTGATTCCTGTCCTTCTATTTGAAAAGTTGTCAAACAAATGGATTTTTCAACTTCTTGAATTTTTTCTTGAATTTCTCTCGAATAAACAGTTTCTATATTGTTTTGAGAATAAACAAGAGAATAACTTAGATGTATAAAAACACTAATTAGTAATTTTTTCATAAAATAAAGATAAGAGATTTCGGAGAAGAAACCTAGACCCTATTGTTGTTAGGATCTAGGTTTATTTTAATTTAGAAATGGTTTGTTATAAATTACTTTATACAACTAGCTTCAATAATACGAATATCTAAAACTAACTGATCAAAATTTCTCACAATCACTTCGAAAGGAGTCGCATGAAAATTTAAATATTCCCAGGAAACTTTTTTAGTTCCTGATTTATACTCTCTAAAGTCATCTTTCAAATTAAGAATATCACTTTGTTCATTAGAGTAATTTAAATCAATGAACTTTTTAAAGTCAACTAATTGTTTTTTTAACTTTAACAAATGCGGCTTCAATTTATCATCTTTCACTTCTCCATTTAGTTCTTTAAAAAAATACATTCCTGGTAATTGATAATTACCATAATACTCTTCAATCAATTCTTTTTCAGAAAATTTCTTTCCGTCTGATAAATAAGCATACAATCCATTTCTTGTTTCTTCAACATCTTTGATTATTTCATCAACTCGATTCTTTAAATTTTTATTCACCGAGTCAGCACTAGAAACTTGATATTTTTTATTTGAAGCTAGTTGAACATTTACACCAACTTGTTTTATCTGCTTATCCGCTATTCTTAAAGCCTCAAGTCCATTTTTTCCACTTTGTAATACCGTTAAAGTAAACAAAAGTCCACCAGCTACTAATATCATAATGGATGATAAAATGGTATTTAACTTTGTTTCTGGATTTCGAATACCAGAAAAGAAAAACACAGGTAAAAACAGAAAAAACAATTCTCCTAAACAAACCAACCAAAGCATATGAGCCCCTGGCCAATGCATAATTTTAAACAAAGTTGAAATACAAAATAAGATTCCAAAAACAACTCCAAAACCAATTATAAATTTCTCTTTTTTCTCTTTTACTTCTTTTGATTTTATCAGAAAAAAGATCGGTAAAAAGAATAAACACATCGATAATATTG
>CALPSU020000334.1 GCA_943326315.2 Chryseobacterium gleum | reverse complement strand
TGAATATGCTTTTTCAAAGCTTATTTTCGCAAATTTCATGTCGCCATTTGAAAATTCAGCCACTCCTTTGTACCAATTAATAGGTACTGAAGTTGGATCCAATTGGTAAAAATAATTCTTAGTTTGATTAGCTGTTTCAATCATCCCGTTCCAATTATTTATCTTATGGTTTTCATATAATAAATGTGTGTGAAATTCACCTTTAAATCTATTGAAAGAAACAACGAACGAAAATAGGGGCACTAAAAAACAAACTAAAAATAAAGCTAAATGGCTTGTTGTTAACCTATTGCTTTTAATAAAAATAAATTGCTCATAGTATTTTGCAAAGAGTATTGAGAAAATTAAAAATAAAAAAATTTGATGCTCAATTCTTTCGAATGGAAAATCAACAAATGCTATAAAAACATAACCTATAACCGCTGCTAATAAGGAAGAATATAACCAAATTTCTTGTCTGTTCACTGTCACTATTAGGAGGCGAATGGAATACATTAAGATGGTAAAAAATAAAGATAAATACGTATAAATACCCAATATACCTAATTCACTAAAAACCCATAAAAAATCATTATGAGGTCGTTGAAATGTTGTCATCCCATTTCTAACCGCTATTTCAGGAAATTTGTCTAATCCATTTTCTGGAAAATAAATTTGCCAATTTCCTGCTCCTATACCCTTTAAAAAATGATCATGAATTATTTTAAGCGTATTTTCCCACATTGAAATTCGTTCAAACGCACTATCCACATTAAATAATCGATTAAATTTATCTGCATTGAAATAGGTAATTACGGCTAAAAACAGGATCAAAACTAATATTGTTAATCCTGTTTTTTTTATAGAGAATCGACTTTTACTGAATCGTTTTTTCAAATAAAGGAGTAAGAAAAATACAAATGTATAAAGAACAAAACTCAATATAACAGCTCTTGTTTGTAAAATCCAAATCAAAGAAATGACTAATATAATAAATGGACTTGCAACTATTTTCCAACGCTTAGATATAAAAACAGCATTTAACAAAAAAGGAAATGAAAGAAATAATATAGACGATAATAAATTCTTGTGCCCAAAATTAGAAGTGATTTCATAAAAAGAATTTGTCGTTGTTTCTTCTGAAAGCATTAAGCCAAAAAGCTCATAAAAAGTCATAAATATTACTGTTGCAACAAAACAAATCACTGAAATCATCAAGGACCTTATACTTAATTGCTTTTGAATAATTAAATAGGAAGTAAGTGCTAAAAAGCATACCTCAATTAGTACTTTAGAAAATGTATAAATACTTTCAGAAATGACAATTGACTGAAAAAAAGAAATCAAAATCGAAATAAGAAAAATCGAAAACCCCAAAAACAAAGGTGTTTTCAAAAAAGTAAAATCTCCGTTTAATTTCTTGATTGAAATCTGATAACAAATCAAAACTCCAACTATAAAAACAAAAATTGAAAGATAAATCTGTCTAGGAATTAAGACTGGATCTACTAGTTTATCCGAATAAATAATCGGCAATAAAAGAAAAAAATAGAAGTATATTTTTTCAAAAATTGTTTTCTGAATTTCAATTTTTGTTTTTGAGTCTTTTTTTGTTATTGATTTTTTATGCTTCAAACTACAAATTTTAGTTAGTTAAATGTATCTCAAAAGTAATCATTTTACTACATATCATTAACTCAAAAAGGCTGTCTCTTTCGAAACAGCCTTTCCAATCTTAAAATGAATGTGATTATTTCACAATTTGCTTAGTAGTAACTTGGTTGTTATTTCTAACAGTTACAATGTAAGAACCTGCAGATAATTCGTTCATATCAATTTTGATTAATTTATCGTTGAACGATTTTCTTACTACCGTTTTTCCAGCGATGTCTGTAATTATAATTTCTGAAGCTTGATCATTATCAAGTGAAATCATTACATATTCTCTGAATGGGTTAGGATAAATTCCAGAAATGGATTGTTTTTTCTCTTTAATTCCGGCTAATTCAGCGTTATAATAAATTTGATCATAAGAAGTTAAATAATGCCCTATCGTTTTCGTTGGACAATATAGCTGAAGCGCCACCATATAAACACCTGAAGCCGGACTAAAAGCATATGTATCGGTAATATTAGTTGTATTTGCTCCGTAGGTTACTGCCCAAGTTACTGCCACTTGGTTGTTTGGTAGAATCGCGTAATTTGAAATCGAAACGGAAGAAATTAATGAATAATCAATCATACAATTTGAAATTGCTGAATTATAGACGCTGCCCATTAAAGTAGAATCAATAAAGTTATTGGTATTCGTGGTGTTCGCCAAAGATGAAACGATAAAATTAAAATTCAGCGAATTATTATTAGCATCTATAACTTGAACACTATGCATTCCTGTACATAAATTAGAAGTAGTTGAATTTGTATCACCATTTGAAAAAACATAGTGATAAGGTAAGGTTCCACCATAAATAATTGCTTGACCAGTTCCATCACATGCACCTGAGATTGTTTCTTGAGTTGGTATTACGTAACCTTGCAAATTTGCTGTCCCAACAATGTGAATTCCATTATTTAAATATACAGTTTCATCTATCGAATTATAAGTGCTAACAAAATAATCACCAGTTGCAGTATTGTGAGGCACTGTTATATTTGCGCTTAATTCTGTTGCACTTGTGCTATTAATCGAATTAACAATGATGGTTCCGCTACCTTGGTTAAAACCAAATTTTAAAGAAGTTCCACTTCCTTGATTAAAATGTGTATTTACTCCTGTTATTGTTAAGGTTAGCGTTTGTCCAGCGTTTGCTGAATTTGGAGCTACTGTAGAAATCGTAGGTTGAGCAATTCCATTTACATGAAAAGAATTCGACTTTGTCAAAAGTCCATCCGTAGCATTCATTGTTGAAACATAATAATCGCCCGTAAAAGTATACTGTGGAATTGTGATATTAGCAGTGATTGTTGTTGCGTTAACCGCTGTCATTGAATTGATAATACTTGTACTACTTCCTTGACTAAATCCAAAATCTAAAGATGTTCCACTACCTTGGTTAAAGTGTGTATTAGATCCTGTAATTGTTAGGGTTAAAGTTTGT
>CALPSU020000333.1 GCA_943326315.2 Chryseobacterium gleum | reverse complement strand
TACCCTCCAATTTCCGATGTGAAATTGTCTAATGTGATTTCTCTTTTTAATTCGTTGTAGGTTTTAAATTTTGTATTAAAACCACTTAAATTAAAGCCATAATTAAATTCACCATCATTCTTTTTAATATGAGTAAAGTCAAAACCAAGGTCGTATCCACCAATTGAACTAGAGCGTTGTTCAGATTCTATTTCATTGAAAGTTGTGTTGTATGAACTTCCGTTAACATGACCTCTAATAAAAGTGGAAGAACTATTTGGAACTACTAAAAAATTCATACCTCCACCTGAAGCTTTAAATTCTAGATTTGCAGCATCATAAAAATTCACACTGTCTTGATTATGAAATCCGAAAGCACTAAATTTAGAACCATCTTCTCCATTAAAACTTACTTTTCCATAAAGATCAGTAAAGTTAAAAGGTAGGCCATTACCATTATTTACTTTAGGGTATAAACTTTTTGAAGTATAGTCTAACAAACTATGTTTTGCAGAAAAAATATAGGATCCAGCACTAGCAGAACCATCTTTTTTTCTTTTAAAAGGACCCTCTAATACTGCCTTTGCTAAAAATGGAGAAACGGAAATTTTTCCTCCAAATTCCTTTTTATTTCCATCTCTATAACTTATGTCCATGACAGAAGAAATTCTTCCTCCATATTTAGCATCAAAACCTCCAGTGTAAATATCAACATTTTTTATAAGTTCAGTTTCGAAAATAGAGAAGAAACCAATCGAATGAAAAGGATTGTAAATAGTCATACCATCTAATAAAACTTTATTTTGAATTGGAGTTCCTCCACGAACATACATTTGACCACCTTGATCTCCAGTTGTTACAACACCTGGAGTAACACTGAATGCACCTATAACGTCATTTTCAGCACCCATGCTAGGTATTCTTTCAATTGCTTTTTTATCTAATTTAATAGTTGAAATTAATACTTCCGTTTTCTTTTTTTTGCTTTCAGCACTAACTACAACGTCAGCTAATTCACTTACATTTTCAGCCTTTTCTAATTCGTATTTAAGATTAGTGAATCCTTTATTTGACGAAACTTCAATATTATTAGAAATAAAACTTTTGAAATTACCATTGTCAATTTTGATTAGATAAGATCCAATTTCTACTTTTGGAATAGAGAAGAATCCATTTACATCTGTATTAGCACCACTAAAAATGGAACTGTCTGGTTTTAATAGAAATATTTTCTCGAAAATAACAGGTTCACCATTTTTTTTTTCGTATAAAAACCCTCTAATTGTATGTTCTTGACTAAATGATTGATGGATGAAAAAAATAGAAAAAAATAGGAATGTAAAAATTTTCATGGCGTTATAGTAAACTGTTTTAGTAATTTTCGAAGCGAATATAGTGATTTGATTCTATTGAAAAGTATATTAATGTCAAAATAGTTTATAAGGTGTGAGTTATTGATTAAACGGATTTATCAGTTTTTAATATTTTTTTGGCTTTTTCCCAAAAAATATCCATTTCAGCTAACTTTAATTTATCGATGGACAGATCTTGCTCTTTTATTAATATTTCCATAAGTTGAAAGCGATTAATAAATTTATTATTTGTTTTAGAAAGAGCATCATCAGGGTTGATATTGATAAAGCGTGCATAGTTAATTAAAGAAAACAGAACATCTCCAAACTCTTCTTCAATATTTTCACTGTTTTTTTCAACTTCAACTTCAAGTTCTAATATTTCTTCTTTTACTTTTGCCCAAACATAGTCTCTATTATCCCAGTCAAAACCAATTCCTTTAACTTTATCTTGAATTCTCGAAGCTTTAACTAATGAAGGTAGAGAGCTAGGAACTCCTTCTAAAACGGATGTTTTTCCTTCTTTTAATTTTAATTTCTCCCAGTTTTCTTTTACATCATTTTCATTTTCTACAATTGTATTTGAATAAATATGAGGGTGTCTGAAAATTAATTTTTCGCAAATTGAATTTAATACATCTGTAACATTAAATGCATTTTTTTCTTCTCCAATTTTACAGTAGAAAACGAGATGAAGGAATAGGTCTCCGATTTCTCCTTTAAGAGAATTCATGTCATTTTTAAGAATAGCATCAGTAAGCTCATATGTTTCTTCTATAGTTAAATGACGAAGAGATTCTAGAGTTTGTTTCTGATCCCAGGGACATTTTTCCCTTAATTCATCCATTATTTTTAAAAGTCTACCGAATGCTATTAATCGTTGGTCCATTTTTTGAAATTGTTCTATTCGGTGAAGGTAAGAAAAGATTATTTAGAAAATTAGAGGCTAAATTATTTTTTATGAGTGTATTTCAAATAAGGATTAGTTTATACATTTGTCATAATTGTTTTCAAAGACAAAATTTCATGTTAAAATATAAGTTTCTATTATTAGTTTCATTTTTCATTCTTTTAAGTCACGAAGTATTAATTTCTCAATTAAATTGGGGTATTGAGTTTAAACCTAAATTTGGTTTTTTAATAGGTAAAAGGGGAGAAGTTGCTTCATTGCCTAGATCTCATACATATGGAGGTGAGTTATCTTTTGTAATTCATACGAATAGTAAAAAGCATTGGCATAAAGCATGTAATTTTCCAACTGTTGGTTTTACTTTATTCGGAGCTTCAGTTGGAAACAAAGAAATTTTAGGTGATTTTTTTGGATCTTACTCATTTATTGACTTTCCATTTATAAAATCAAATCGTTATCAAATTTCAGGAAAATTAGGAGCTGGAGTTGCCTATACTTCAAAAGTATACGATCCTATTTTAGTTCCTAAAAACTCGGTAGTTAGTACGCATGTTAATGCTTTGGTTTGTTTCGGAATAATGAATAAGTTTATTTTTAATAGACATAGTATAGTTTTAGGAATCGATTTGACTCACTGCTCAAATGGTGCTTATAAAGTTCCAAATATTGGTATTAATATGCCTTTTGTAAGTTTAGGCTACGGGTATAAATTTAACGTGACAGAAAAAGATTCTTTGAGAAAAGCTGAATTACCTTTCCGGAAATTATTAGTCGGGATGACAATTATTTATTCAAATAAAGAAATTTTCCCAACCGGTTTAGGCAAAGCACCTGTTTATGGTTTAAGTTTATTTT
>CALPSU020000332.1 GCA_943326315.2 Chryseobacterium gleum | reverse complement strand
CATAGAAACCAGTTTTAATGTTGAATTCTTTACCAACATTTTCCGCAATTTCCGCAGCATTATCTTCTAATCCGTTAAAAGCTATCGAATAACCTGCCTTTGCAAATTCTCTTGCGATTCCTAACCCAATTCCGCTAGTACTTCCTGTAATTAATACTGTTTGCATAAAATAAATTAATCAACTTTAATAAAATCAACTATCGAATTTGCCACTTTATCAACTGCTTCAATATTCAAAGTGTGACCTGCATTTTCGATTATTGTAAACATACAGTTTTTTATTTGATCAGCAATTACTTCTCCTAAATATACGGGGAAAAGAGCATCTAGTCGCCCATGTATAACAAGAGTTGAAGTTTTTATTTTTGTTAATTCTGATCTGTAGTCTTTTCTATCCGCAGTAGCTTGCATTAATTTTGTTAATGATGCGGTATCAACAAAATCTTTTTTTGTTGCTTTGAAAAAGTCAATAGGAATTAATGGTTTTTCAAAATACACATCACTTAGCACATAAGGGAGCATTACGTCAAGCATTAAAGAATATCCACCAAGTTCAAGCGCATTTTTCCAAGATAATTCAATCGCTTCATAATAAGGTGTTTTATGAGCAAATGAAGAAATAAGGATTAATTTTTTTATCCTATCAGGATAATTTACAGCAAAATGTTGCCCAACAAGGCTACCGTAGGATAAACCACATAAAATAACCTCATTAATACCTAAAATATCTAAAATAGAAATCACATCACTTGCATGAGTATCAAAATCTCTAACCGGGCTATCTGTATCTGATTGGCCTTGAAAAATAAAATCCATTAATATAATTTTATATT
This sequence comes from Chryseobacterium gleum, assembly GCA_943326315.2. Classification (GTDB taxonomy): domain Bacteria; phylum Bacteroidota; class Bacteroidia; order Flavobacteriales_D; family Crocinitomicaceae; genus CAIUKX01. The sequence continues at coordinate 2,279 of CALPSU020000332.1, read as the reverse complement.
TTTTTTCAAAGTATGGCGTTATTAATCCCCAGGCAGCTGTAGTTTGTGATAAACCATTTAAAAAAATGATTGTTTCATTAGCTGCTAAATTACCTATTACTTCGTAGTAGATTTTCTTATCATCAGTTGTTTTTCCAATCATTTCTAGTGTATAGCTTCTATGTTCATAATTGTTGCTTCACCACTTAATACCGATTTCCCTTCTTTATTAATAATCGTAGTAGAAATAATCGCCCTATTTTTATCAATAATCAATTCTTTGACTTCAAAAACGGCTTCATAAACTTCTTCAACATACATAGGTCTCAAAAAGTTTAAAGTTTGATTTAAGTATATTGTACCATTTCCAGGAAAAAGTGTTCCGAAGACTTTAGAAAGAATCGAAGCACCCAACATTCCATGAGCAATTCTTCTTTTGAAAATTGATTTAGAAGCAAATTCCTCATCTAAATGAACAGGATTATCATCTCCTGTAACTCTAGCAAATTCATTTACTTGTTCTTGGGTATATGAAAATGAATGTGCATATTTTTGTCCTAATTCTAACATTGCAATTTTATTTTAATTCAACTTTATTGTGTTAAAGATGCTAATAAATTATTAGAATTAAAATAAAAAAAGTTGTATAAATGATTTAGTTTTAAAAATGCTATCTAAAGCACTCATAAAGATTAAATTAATTTTGGTAAATACTTTTTTTTATTGTAAATTGATAATAACGTTAAATTTTAAATAATTGAAATGGGAGTTGATTTAAACGTTAAATTATTATTAATTTTATAAAAACATTAAACAAAAATAGAAATGCTATTAATTTTGTAGAACGTTGAAATAGACGCATAAAATAACTAAACTTTAATTCATAAAATGACAACTCAAAAAAATAAAAAAATCGCACTGGTAACAGGTGGTTCAAGAGGAATAGGCGCTGCCATTTCATTAGAATTAGCATCTCCTGATTTTTTAGTAATTGTGAATTACAACAACAGTAAGTCTCACGCAGATTTAATTGTTGATGCGATTATAAAAAAAGGCGGAGAAGCAATTGCAGTTCAAGCAAACATAGCAGAGGAAAATGAATGTAAAAAAATGTTTGAAGAAATTGAACAATCAGTTGGATCTGTAGATGTATTAATAAATAACGCTGGAATTACTAGGGATAAATCATTTCGAAAAATGGAATTATCAGAATGGAATGAAGTTATCAATACAAATTTAAGTAGCGCTTTTAATACTTCTAAATTGGCTCTACCTTCAATGATTGAAAATAAATATGGAAGAATTATTAATATTAGTTCAGTAATAGGTCAATCGGGAGGTTTCGGTCAAACGAATTATGCAGCAGCAAAATCTGGGTTAATTGGATTTTCTAAATCGTTGGCAATAGAAACAGCAAAATATGGAATTACTGTTAATTCAATTTGTCCAGGATTTATTGGTACTGAAATGGTTGGGGCAATGCCTGAAGATGTACTAAACTCAATTGTTTCTAAAATCCCAGTAAATAGATTGGGAGAGCCTTCAGAGATTGCAAAAGGAGTGAAATTTTTAATTGAGTCAGCTTATATTACAGGTCAATCATTAAATATTAACGGTGGATTATATATGATGTAACCTTTTAATTTAATTTTATTAAATAAATCACGATAAAATAACTGTAATTTATTGTGTGTTAATGAATAATGTTATAAATTTGTTTAAAAATAAAAAAAATGAGTAATACAAACGAAATTTTCGAAACGATTGTTGATACGCAAAAGAAGTCTATTGAGACTTTAGTTGATACAACAAACAAAATTCAAGAAGCATTGAAAACTGGTAATTCTTTAGAGAAAACAACTGAGTTATACCAAAATTGGTGGAACACGCAATTGTCATTATTGAACAATGTAACTTCTCAAACTAAAACAGAAGTTGAAAACACTCAAGTAAAAACAGAAGATTTTTATAAAAATGCATATGAGACTCAAATTGATGCAATTAAAAAAGCATCTGATTTTAATTTGAATTTCTTTAATACTTTATCAAATTTTGGAAAAAAATCTACTGATGCAAATGATCAATTACAAGCAACTTACTCTAATTGGAATACTTTGTTTGAATCTTGGACAAAATCGTTGAATAAAACTTTTGAGTCATTGAATACGACTTATCCTAAAGCGTTTAGCCCAGAACTGTTTCAAAATACAATGAATACAAATACGTTGTTTTTGAAATTACAAAATTTTTACCAACCGTATTTTAATGCAGTTAAAGGTGGAAATTTCTCAGCTGATTCT
>CALPSU020000331.1 GCA_943326315.2 Chryseobacterium gleum | reverse complement strand
AGGAGGTATACTATTCATAAATAAAACTCCCTTTTCAACTTTTTTTCTTGTTATTGGAGCTTTGCTTTTTGCCTTTTATTATTTTTTATCCAGTTTTAATGAAATAAAAAAAGATCCAAATTGGGAATTAGCTTTTCCTGAGCTGGCGCTTGGAGTGGAAGATGAAAATAAAATTGAGTATGAAAATTATATTTCGGGTATGCAAAGAATATTTTATAGAATATTTCATCTGTCAAAGTCTATATTTATTATTTCCTTGAGTTTGAGGTTTTTCATTTTAACTTCTCCCAAAATAGACTTACCAGCATTAATTCTTGTTGCAAATTTATTTCTCATGGTATCTGTAATGATTTTAGCTGAATTATATATACTTAGCACATTTGCACCAATTAAGCAAAGAGACAATTGGGAATTAGTGTTTCCAGAGTTGAAAGAAAAAAAGAATAAAAAATAATAAAAATTAGTATTCACATAAAATCAAATAAGATGAGTAAAAAATGGTATAGCTTAATGAAACAATTAAGACAATTCAGTATCGCAATTATTATTTTAGGAGGAATGTTTTATATAGAAGGTATTTTCCCTGGAAATGTAATTTTATCAATAGGAGGTATTTTATATGGAGTTCATGCTTTTCTATTATCCTTTGAAAAAGTATACATCGAACCAAATTGGGAACTCGTATATCCGGAATTAGCGTTAGGTATTTCTGAAGATGAGTTAGATGATGAAACAGAGGAAAGTATTTAATCTTAAACTTATTTTATATGTTATTTACAAGTAATTTATACGCAAAACTATTTAATAAAATAGCTTGCATAAGCAAAATGATTTTCATTATAGGTTTAATATTAAAATACCTTTCTATGAAAGCTGGCTTTGGTTTTCATTCTTTTGAAGTCAATATATTATTTTACATTGGAGGGGTGAGTGTAGCTACATGCTACTTATTCAGTATGTTTCATCCAATTAAGGAAAGTCCCAATTGGAATCTTATTTTCCCTGAATTAAACAATGAATTAAAAATCAAAAAGAAATAAAGGTTAATTTTATAAATAAGCGGTGAAACTATTCATCGCTTATTGTTTATTTATTAATATGGACGTTGCTTCTAACACCATCCAATCATCTTGTAGTCCTAAAAATGAAAGTTCGTCACTCAAAACATCTGATTTATTAAATAAATAAGAGAGTGACCAATCAATTAATTCCTGGTTCATATTATTCCTACTTTCAAATAGACGATTAGCTAAAACTAAAATATCGGAATAAATATCATGAGAAGATTCTATAAAGTCATTTGTTTTTAGTTTTTGTTGAATGATTAAATAATCCAATTTGCAATCTGTTATGTGTTTTATAAATTCAATGAAATCTTCTGCTTTATTTTGATACGCAAATAATAATATAGACTCAAAGTTTGCCTGATTTTGATTTAAATTTTCATTCCTAATTAACAATTGAGACAATTCACTAAATTTCGAATAATCAATTTGAAAATGAACTTGATTATTCATCTCTATTTTTAGCAATTCTCGAATCCATTCAGAAAGATCAAACATAAATGCTGCTTCAAGTGTTTTTAAAGATAACAACGAAAAATCATTTGATTCAAAAGGTCTTATGCATTCACTTGATTTTTTTAGTTGATTATTTCTTAACAAATAAAATAAAACAGCATCAGCATAATTATATGCGTTTTCTTCTATTAAATGCAGTATTTTTTTTAATTCATTAATTCTTATTTTATCTTGATAAAGTGTAGAGTGACATAAACTAATGGCTAAATTCAAATCATTTTCAAGCATCATAAAAGCTTTATCTTGACTTATAAAATTTCTATCGCCGGACAATATTTTCTCACCTAAGATTGCTACACCTTCATTCCGAATGGTTGACAATAAATGAATAAATAACCATTGAACAGAAGAATGAAAAGCTTCCAAAGATTTAAATTTAAACTTATTCAAATTAAATTCATTTTTAATCTCTTTCAATACATCAATATCCATAAAATGAACAAGTTCATGAAGTATTAATGATGAAAAATTGATTGAATTATCCTTTAATATAAACTCGAAATAAGTATCCTCATATAAATGAATTACAAACGTTTCTATATCAACTTCATCTATATATAAGCTTGCTTTAATTGAATTAGAAATTTGAGCTTGAATACTTACTTTTATATTTGAAAGTTTGACTTCAGTTAATAATTCAAGTTTCGAATAATCTTTGATAAATGAATTTTTGAATTCGGCTAGAAAAAGATCCTTTTTAAAATGATAATTACTTAAATTATAATTTGTTAAAATGTTCGTTTCAATTTCCTTACAAACAACTAATTCAAAATTCATTTTAGAAATATTTATTAGCAAATATAGTATTTAATCAATTGTTTATTCTGTAAAAATTGTATTTTTATCAGATAGAATAAACCAATATACAATTGACTTTGTATTCGATTTTAGTATGAGTAATCTAAGATCATCTCAAGTTAATCAGCTACAACCATTTAATTAAAAAAATCAAAAAAAATGAAAATTGATATTATTGATAATGCCGGTGCGCTTCATCTATTAGACTATGAATTTAAAAAAGAGGCAATCCAAATTAAAACGAATGAAGTAATTGAAAAAATTACAGAAAGCATTCGTAAGATTTTAAAGGACATCGATTTTTTATTTCAAAACGTTGAAAATAAGTCTATCAAAGTCAATTTGGAACAACAAAGCACAACTGAAAATTCAGTTCATTTAGCAAGAATTGATATAGAACTGAGTACAACAGATGAATTAATCTTTTTTGTTTATTTCGACACCTTAGTTAATATCGCAAACTCTTTGACTTCCCGAACGAATAATGAGGAGGATATAATCAATTTTGAAAATACAATTTTACACGAACTCATTCATGCGGCTGATCTTTCAACTTTAAAAAAAATAAATTCGCTAATTGATACTGAAATAAGACTGTCAAAAAAGCACAGAATTTATTCAAATTCTTTTATAAGCACTATCAATTCAGAAGATTTTAATTATAACCCGATTCATTGGCATTTTTTACATACGATTAATCGCTTTAGAAATGAAGGTGTAGCTGTTTTAGCTGAAAAACTTTT
>CALPSU020000330.1 GCA_943326315.2 Chryseobacterium gleum | reverse complement strand
TTACTTGGCACTCAAATAACTGCTTCAACAATCACATCTTCGCAAACCGTTTGGATTTACGATGCTAATGGAACGTGTAAAGATGAAAAAACCTTCATAGTTACCATAAATAAAACACCAATTATATCAAGTCCAGGTAATCAAACTATTTGTGATTCCTATACTCTAGCAACAATATCTGGAACAAATTTATCCGGAAATCAAAAATACTTCAATAATTCTCAAGCATTACTTGGCACTCAAATAACTGCTTCAACAATCACATCTTCGCAAACCGTTTGGATATACGATGCTAATGGAACGTGTAAAGATGAAAAAAGCTTCTTGGTTACTGTAAATCTAACTCCAACAGTAAATTTTACTTCAGACAAAAAAACAGGATGTGTTCCATTAACAGTTAATTTCAAAAATACTTCATCTGTTTTAGGTGATAATGTTAGCTGGGATTTTGGCGATGGCAAAATCTTTACTTCTGACCAAATAAAAGATGGCGTAATTCACACATTTACAAGTGATAAATGCTTTGACATCCAGTTAAAAATCACCTCATCTGGCTGTTCAAATCAACTTCTTTTAACTGATCTTATTTGTGTGTATCCGATACCTGTAGCAGAATTCACGACAGATAATTCAAGAGTCTCAATATTAAATCCTGTAATAAATTTCACAAACACGTCAATAAAGGCATCTGAATACAATTGGATTTTAGAAGATGGGTTCGAAAGTAATTCTATAGATATTTCTCATGAATTCCCAGCAAAAGAAGCAAATTTACACGTGTTTTTAATTGCTCAATCTGAACATGGTTGCATTGATACTGCTATTCATACGATTCAAATTTATGATGAATTGATTTTTTACGTTCCTAATACCTTTTCACCAGACGGAGATAATTTTAATCAAACATTTACCCCTATTTTCACTTCAGGGTATGATCCCTTAAACTTTATTATGTACATTTTTGATCGATGGGGTGAAGTTGTTTTTGAGACTCACGATTCTTCAATTGGATGGCAAGGTTTGTATGGGAAAGGTGAGAAAATCAATTGTCAAGATGGATTATATATTTGGAAAATTAGCTACAAAGAAATTAAAAGTGATGTAACTAAAACCATTGTAGGTAACGTTATTTTAATGAGATAAAAAAAAATATTATTTCTTCCACTCAATTTTAAGCATCTTAAGTTTATCACTTTCAATTCGAATAGAATCATTTACTTTAAACTCATTTTTTAAATAAAAATCAAGTGGCGATATATAAAAATCTCCATTTTTTTTCAATTCATCATTAGTTCCTACAATCCAGCCATTCAATTTAGTTTCAATTGATTTCAATTTATTTAGAAGTAGACTACCAAAACCTTTTTTATGAATTTTAGAATCTAAAACTATTGCAAACCACTTCTCCTTTTCTCTTGAAAATGTATACGACCAACCTTGTATTTGATATTTATCATTCAAGAGAAAAAAGTGTACCTGATTATTTAATGTTTTAAGATAATTTTCAAAATCTGAAAATCTAGCAAAATTAATTGCTGCCGGAAATTCATTATTAAAAAGATTATAAAGCGTATTTTTTTGATCTTTCGTTAAATTTGTTGTTTTAATAATTTTCATAAAATCTTATTTTCAAATACAACCTTTTCAAAATCATCCCAAAACTTTGGCTTGTCTGCAAACACTTCTATCTGAGTCAATAAAATGGGATGATTGAAGGTTAAACAATATGCGTGTAAAAATAAATTTGGCAATCCTAATTTCTCTTCAAACATTCTATTATGATGTCTATTCCCATATTTATGATCCCCTATAATTGGGTGACTAATTTTATTTGCATGCATACGTAATTGATGCATCCTACCCGTTTTTGGTTCAAACTCTACATAAGTATACCTAGAACTAGAATAAGGCTCTACAGCTATATTTAATTCTACGTTATTTATACTTTTATATAATGTTAAAGCATCTTTATAATTGCCTCTTTCGTTCTTAACGGGAGAGTCAATTGCACCAGAATCAACCACATGGCCACGTACTAAAGCAATGTATTTTTTGGAAATTGCTTGTGATTCAAATAATTCTTGAAATGGCTTTACAAAATCTTTGTTTTTGGATAACAACAATGCCCCAGATGTTTTTCGATCTAACCGATGGACCGGAATTGGCGATTCGTAACCTTGAAATTTTAATAATTGAACCAATGAATCTTCTTCAATATTTCTAGAGAAATAGGAATGATGCACCAAAAGATTATTAGGTTTATTTACAACAAGGCAATATTCATCTTCGTAGATGATTTCAATTGTTTTAATATCGTTGTATAATAATGGATTCATTAATTTATTAAATTCAATTTATCCTCCCCCTTAATCCCCCTCCAAAGGGGGAAACAAAAAAAACGTCCTTCGATTTGAAGAACGTTTTATAATTATTGTATTCTAAAATTATAAATCAATCTTAGCGTATTTTGCATTTTTCTCAATAAACTCACGTCTTGGGGGAACATCATCTCCCATTAACATTGAGAATATTTGATCGCATTCTGCAGCATTTTCAATAGTTACTTGACGAAGAGTTCTGAATTCAGGATTCATTGTTGTATCCCATAATTGCTCAGCATTCATTTCTCCAAGACCTTTGTAACGTTGAACGTTTACCGAAGATTCTGTTCCTGCACCTTTAAATTCTTGAATCAATTGATCTCTTTGATTATCTGTCCAAGCATAACTTTGTTTTGCTCCTTTTTTAACAAGGTACAAAGGTGGAGTTGCTATATAGATATAACCATTTTCAATCATTTCTTTCATGAAACGGAAGAAGAAAGTTAAAATTAAAGTCTCAATGTGAGAACCATCAACATCGGCATCACACATGATAATTACTTTGTGATAACGTAATTTCTCAAGATTTAATGCTTTTGAATCTTCTTCAGTTCCAATTCTTACACCTAAAGCAGTGTAAATATTTTTAATCTCTTCGTTTTCGAAGATTTTATGTTGCATTGCTTTTTCAACATTCAAGATTTTACCACGTAAAGGCATAATTGCTTGAAAATGTCTATCTCTACCTTGTTTAGCAGTTCCTCCCGCCGAATCCCCTTCGACAAAATAAATCTCACATAAAGCAGG
>CALPSU020000329.1 GCA_943326315.2 Chryseobacterium gleum | reverse complement strand
TCAAAAGCGTGTAGTCATATAGCAAATTTAAAATTCTCTATTTATTACCCAGAATTATCTACCTCTAAAATTTTAACGATGAGTTGGATGACAGGAGAACATTTATCTGAATTTACATCACATAATACCGATAGAGAAAAAGGAAATAAAATAGGGCAGACACTTTGGGATTTTTATATGTTTCAAATTCACGCTTTAAAACAAGTTCATGCTGATCCACATCCAGGTAATTTTTTGATTGATAAAGATTCAAATTTAATTGCGATTGACTTCGGTTGTATAAAATCCATTCCGAATGATTTTTACATTCCCTATTTTGAGCTTGCAACTACTGAAAATTTAAATAACCCTGTTTTATTTGAAGAAAAATTATATGAACTTGAGATCTTAAGAAAGGATGACAACGAAGCTACAATTTTGCTTTTCAAAAAAATATTTCATGAACTTTTAAGCTTATTTTCACTTCCCCTTCAAAGTGATACATTTGATTTTTCGGATAAAACCTACTTTGCTAAAATGGCTCAAATGGGAGAAAACTTTGCGAAAGATCCAGAGATTCGTAAAACGAATGGAAATAGAGGTTCAAAGCATTTTTTATACATCAACAGAACTTTCTTTGGATTATACAATTTACTCCATGATTTAAACGCTAAAATAGATACCAATAATTTTAAAAAATACATATCGAATTAACATTTAATTACTTAATCTTTTTGTTTAGTTTTAGAAAATAAAGATTGATTAAAAAATGAAAATTCAATATTGTTCTGATTTACATTTAGAGTTTCCTCATAATAGAGAATTTATAAAAAAAAATCCTATTATTCCGACAGGCGAAATTTTATTACTAGCAGGTGACATTCTACCATTTCAACTGTTAAATGAATCATCCGAATTTCTAGATAGAATATCGGATAGTTTTGAAAAAGTATATTGGATTCCAGGAAATCACGAATATTATGGGTCTGATATAAACCAAAGAAGCGGATCATTTTCAGAACAAATACGTTCCAATGTAACTTTATTAAATAATCAAGAAATTAAAATTAAGGATGTAAATTTCATTTTCTCTTCGCTTTGGAGTAAAATCGGGGAAGAAAATAGATTAATTATTGAAAATACACTTTCAGATTTTGGTTCAATAATGGATGAAAATGAAAATTTTTCAGCTATAAAATTCAATGAATTACATACAGAAAGTGTACTTTTTATTCGTGGAAAATTAAGTCAAAATATCAATCAAAAAAATGTTGTAATTACACACCATGTACCTACATTTTTAAATTACCCTGAAGAACACAAACAAAGTAGGGTAAATCAAGGTTTTGCAACAGAATTATTTAATTTAATTCACGATTCATCAATCGATCATTGGATATATGGGCATCATCATTCGCATATAGCTGAATTCAGTATAAACAACACGAAACTCATTAATAACCAACTGGGTTATGTAAAATATAAACGAAATCGATTATACAAAAGCGATGCTATCTTCGATATTTAATTCACCTCCACCCCTTGCAATTCAACCAAATTAGCATAAATTCCTTTTTGAGAAATTAAGTCTTCGTGGGTTCCTATTTCTGCAATTATTCCTTTATCAATAACCAAAATCTTATCTGCTTTTCGAATTGTAGATAATCGATGTGCGATTACAAAAGATGTTCTTCCAACCATTAATTTATCCAAAGCATCTTGAACTAATCTTTCAGATTCTGAATCTAAAGCAGATGTAGCTTCGTCTAAAATTAAAATTGTAGGATTTTTCAATATTGCTCTTGCAATAGCTATTCTTTGTTTTTGACCTCCCGAAAGTTGTATTCCTCTATCACCTACTTGCGTTTTAAGTCCTTCTGGGAATGAATTAATAAATTCTAAAGCATTTGCTTGTCTCGCTGCTTCAACAATCTCTTCTTCCGTTGAATCCGGTTTTCCAAATGCTATATTATCTCCAATTGAACCTGCAAATAAAATTACTTCTTGAGGTACTATTGCCATTTGTTGACGTAAATGCTGAATATCAATATCTTTACTATTGATATTGTCAAATAAAATTGCCCCTGATGCAACAGGATAATAATTTAGCAATAAAGAGGATATTGTTGATTTTCCAGCTCCTGAAGAACCTACCAAAGCAATTGTCTCATTTAAATTAGCTGAAAACGATATTCCTTTTAATACTTCAATATCTAATCGTTGCGGATATGAAAAATGTACATTTTCGAAATTAACCTTACCCTTTAATTGTGGTTTTTGAAGTCCTGTTAATAATTCTCTTTCACTTTTTTGGTTAATAATGTTCATCAAGTTTTCTGTAGCTCCTATTGATTTTTGAATACCAGCATATAAATCAGGGATAGAACTTATAGATGCGACCATCATAATAGTATACATCATAAATGAAAAGAAATTTGCAGAGCTTAATTCTGGATTTTCTCCTTGAGTCATTAATAAACCTTGCCATACTATGAAAACGATAGCACCAGTCATACAAAAAATGATAAATGAAATGAATAGTCCTCTCCATTTACCACTTTTCACATTCAAAGCTCGAATTTCATTTATTGATTTTTGATATTTGCCTAAAATAAAATACTCATTTGTAAAAGATTTAACATTTGATATTCCCGTTAAAGCTTCTTCAACTATAGAATTTGATTCTGCTGAAAAATCTTGAGCTTGTTTAGAAAGTTTACGAATAAATCTTCCAAAAAAAACTGCGATTAAAGCCATAACTGGAACTGTAGTTACCATAATAAGCGCCAATTTCCAAGAAATAAAAACTAACAAAATGATAGATCCAACGATCGTTACTACTTGTCTAAAAAATTCAGCAATTGTAGTTCTTAACGTTTCCTGAACCTGTGTAATATCAGACGAAATTCTACTAGATAATTCTCCAACCTTATTTTGATTAAAGAAATCCATAGGCATAAAAATCAAACGTTCAAAAGCAGATTTTCGAAGATCTCTTAAAGCATTTTCAGTAACATTAGTGAAAATTACAACTCTAAAATAGGAGAAGAGTGCTTGAACGCCAAAAAGAATAAATAATATTACTACAACTGAATTGATATTATCTAGGTTTATTAACGAAAATGAATCATCCATGGACGATACTTTTCTT
>CALPSU020000328.1 GCA_943326315.2 Chryseobacterium gleum | reverse complement strand
CATCTGGTTCTGATTTTGCTCAACAAGCTGGAATTGAGGCTAAGAAATTACAAGAAGAAATGGCTGCTATTTTAGAGAGTAAAGGGTTTTAATTTTATTTTAACAATTTAAGATAGTTATCAGGAGTAAAAACTCCAAGTTGGCTATTTTTAAAATCTTTTGTATTATGAGTCAAGATAACGTTGATAGAGTTTGAATTTTCAGCGGCATAATTTTGCAAAGCATCTTCAAAATCTTTAAACTTTGAATTTAAAGATTTATAGACAACTGCTTTATCAATTATTAAAACATCAGTAATTGATAATAGTTTATTTAGTTTTTCAATTACTTTTTCGTGACTACCTACTTTTCTTAATAAATAGTACATATTACTATAAATCACTGGAGTTATAAATCCTTGAATTTTATTTAATTCACACAAGGATAGTATTTTTGCTGAATCTAGCGAAAAAGGTTGTCTATCAAAAAAGAAATCTAAAAGAACATCTGTATCAATTAGTACCTTATTCATTATAAATATTTTTTCGTTAAACGGTTCCTTAATTCTTTCTTGTAATCAAAATTTTCAGGAGCTTTAAATGAACCTTGTAAAGATTGAACTAAAGGAGTTATTTCAGTTTCTATAGTTGAATTTTCCTGTGTGATTATTTTTAAATAATTTTCAATAATATCTGAAAGACTTCTCCCTTTATCTTTAGCAAAAGATTTTGCTTTTTCGATAATAGATTGTTCAATTGTTAAAGTGAGTTTCGTATTCATAACTTGAATTTTAATCAAAAAAAAAACAAATTAACACGTGCAAATAAATTTTAAAATACACGTGTTTTTTAACTAATCCAAAATCTTCGAATCAATAATGAATCTGTAAATATTTAGTATGATTCACCCTTTAAAATTTGGATTAGCAAAACGTCGGTCGGTTAAAAATTCTTTATCGGTTAGTGTCTGTAAAAAGAGAATAATGTTCTGCTTTTCTTCGAAGGATAATTCACCAATTTTATTCATTTCAGGATGCTGATTGGTTGTGTGATTTTCTTTTGAGCCATAATAATTTAACACATCTTTCAATTTTTTAAATCGTCCATCGTGCATATATGGATAAGTTCGTTCAATATTGCGCAAAGAAGGAACTTTATAGGAATAATAATCTTCTTTTTTACCCGTAATTAATGCTCTTCCTAAATCATTCAGTGATGAATCTGGAATTAATCCATTGTTTTTAAATGTATTATCGGTAAACAAGGGTTCAGTATGACAACTCACACATTTACTTCTAAAAAGTTGCAATCCTTTTTCCTCTTCAAAAGTAAATTTCTCTTTTCCTGCGATGTATTTATCGTATCGCGAATTGTTTGAAATCATAAGTCCCACAAATTGTGTAATCGACTTTAACATTCGTTCAGAAGAAATGATACTATCTTGATATGCTTTGAAAAACAATTCTTTGTATTTCGGACTTTTCTTTAGCTTAATTATTATTCCTTCCAATGTTTCATCCATTTCTTTTGGATTGGTGATAGGAGAAATCGGTTGAATTTCCAAATGATTAACCCCGCCATCTGCCATAAAAGATTTATTCCAAATTAAATTTTGAAGGGCTGGCACATTTCGGTTTCCAATTCTCCCATAAATCCCATGACTCAAAGTATGGTCGATGTGCGCAAATGCAGCAATTCGTTCGTGACAACTAGCACAACTTACAGTATTGTCTTTTGAGAGGATTTCATCATAAAACAATTCCCTTCCTAATAGAAAAATTTCAGGTTTTAATTTATTGTTTTCAAAGGAGTAAACTGGTTTAGGGAAGTTTTTAGGAATGTGTAATTTGACATCCTTCTTTGTGATAACGAAATAAGGATTGACATCATGAACATAGCTAACGAAAGCAGAACAGATTAAAAAAAGTAAAAAGAAAAAAACACCTTTATTTTTCATTTTGGACTTCTAATAATTGAAAAATATCAGCATAATTATTAGCAATAACCTTCGCATTTAAAGGAGAATTTACAACCGGAATTTGCGAAAAATCAATTGTGGTTGGATTTTTTAAAATTTCGTATACATCTACTTTTAACTGTATTTTAACAGAATTATTCTTTCCAATCCTAACTGATTGATTGAAAGGGATTTTCACTTTCCGTATGCAATTTTCTAGTTGTTTAAATCCCCCGATATGGTATTCTAAAATTGTTCCAGGAACAGAAGAAAATTTAGATTTTCCTTCTAATTTCAAGAATATATAACCCGTATTCCAAGTCCAAAACATCGCATTGATTGGATCGAGAGCTCCAGATTTTGCCCCGCTACAATTTCTAGCGCTATCAACCCCTAAAATAAATTCGATTGATTGATATTCACCTTCTGGAATAGTATTGAATGAAATCGATTTTGATGATTTTTTCTCCTCATCTTCAGAAACTAAGTAATAATCATCAATAAAAAAGAAAGTCCCGTCATTTAGATTGAATTTTAATTGACCAATATAATATGTGAATTTTGAAATTGTAAAAGTCTGATGTAATGAATTGACATAGGTTGAATCATCCAAAATCAACATTTTATCTCCTACAAAATGATTCAGTTGAAGTGTTAAATTGGAAGTAGTTTTTTGAGAAAAAAAGAAAATGGGTAATATGACAATGAATGCCAGACTACCCATTTTATAGAAATTAAATTTTCTCATTAATCCTTATTTCGATTTCACAATTTTATGTATCGTTTTTTGTGCACCTGCTTCTAAAGTTAAAAAATAAGTCCCATTTGTTACAGTTGTCAAATCCAATGTATATCCAAGAGTTGGTTGCATAAATGGAAACGTTTGAACGAGTTCTCCTTTTGAGTTATACAAATTTCCAACCACATTGTTTATACTATTCGCGTCCATATAAATATACGCATAATCAGCCGTTGGATTTGGCATGATTTGACATTTTATTTCAACATTTTCAACCTCATCAATACCAGCAGAAACAGAAGGATTATAAATTGTAGTACTTCCAGGAATTGAATTATGACTTCCTGATGGACCAGTATTTCCTGTCTGAACCGTTCCATAATAGGTCGAACCTAAAACAAATGGATAAACAGGATTTAAATTAGCATCAATCGTTACGAAATAAGCATAAATACCATTTGGATATTCGGGAGT
>CALPSU020000327.1 GCA_943326315.2 Chryseobacterium gleum | reverse complement strand
TCTACATTTGTGTAAATTTAATAAACTTTCCACTCAACATCTTCATTTTTTGCAAGATTAACCAATCTCTTAAAATCTTCTTTAACCTCGAGTGTTGAATCATAATTACAAGGGTGAATCAAAACAACAACATCCTTTATTTTTGATACTTTAATGAGCTTCTCTAAATCAAAAAAATCAGGATGCCTATAATCCCTTTCAATCCAAAAAATATTTGGAAAAAAACCATCTTTTTGATCCAAATCTTGTTCATTTTTACATATGTCATTTCCGAAAAAATAATTAACCCCTGATTTTTTAGACCAATTCAAGTAATTTTCAGGTTCGTAATTTGGGTAATGAAATTTACCTAATTTAATATTACCTGAACCATGCTTTGAAAAAGAATCTATTGGTAAATTATTAACTTTACTTTTTAAAGTAGTATACTCTTCAATAAATGTTTCATAGCTTCTTGTATTTTCTGCATGAAGACCTAGCTTATGGCCTCCTTTTATTAATAAATCAATTACTTTCTGATTAGGTGTAGTACAAACTCGATGATAAATAAATCCTGGAACTTCATTTTCATTACAATATTCAAGAAAATTAATTAAATGAGATAAATATTTATAGGTTCCAATAAAGGGTTTTGGAAAAAAATCTTCAATTATTTTACTTGAAATTTTTCTAACTAAATTAGAATTACCATATGGTTTGTCAACATCTACTCTTAAAATAAGTCCCATTTTTTTTAATTTATATATAATCTAATTCCAAATTTCCTTAAATAAGAAATAAACAAAACAAACTCTTCTTTATGAGAAACTTTCTGTGCAACTTTAGTGAAATGATCAATTATTGAAACCCCTCTGTCGAGTAAATCCTTAATTTCTTCTTCACTTCTTTCTGTAGTTAAAACAAATAATAAATCCCCATTTTGGGCAATCTCATCGTTATCTACAATTATTTTAAAATCACCAAAATCTATCTGATTACTACCATATTGGATCTTTTTATGTTTTTTAAATTCATAATAACTTGAAAAGCTAAATAAAATTTCCTCAATTCGATTATTAACTTCTTGAATATTCAAATTATTTTTAATGTTCTCTTTAATCAATTTTGCTGGATTACCTCCTATTAAAACATTCTCTGGAAAAGACCTATTAACCAAGGAATTTGCTCCAACAATAGAATCTTTACCAATAGTAACATTAGGAAGCACAAAAATTCTCCAAGGCAGCCACACATTATCTTCAATCTTAACTGGTCCAAAACTTACTGGTCCTCCATCTAAATAATTTGCCCAAACACCATGAGTAAAAATTAAAGTATGCCCACCTATACCAACATTTTTACCAATTGAAATACCATCACCTGTATCTAACCAACAAAAAGGAAATAACCTACTATGATCTCCTATTTCAATTAATGAATTCTCTGTAAATTCACTACTAATTATTGATAATGGTGCAATATGAACATATTGACCAAATCTTATTATTCTAGTAGACAATACACTTAAGGATTTAATATTACTATTATCTCCAATACTAATATCTTTACCTTTTACAAAACAAAAAGGGCCAATTTTGACATTTCTACCAATTTCAACATTTTTTCCGGAAAAAAAAGTTCCAATTTTAATTTTAGAACCTTTTCCGATTTTTTGTCCAGTCAATCTTCTTAGTGGAACTTGAATAAAAGAAGGAGTGAAAAAGAATATAATATTTAATAATGTCTTCAAAATAATAAAATATAATTACAAATATAACATAAAAGAAGAATTTATTTTTAAAGATCTTAAGAATTAATAATCTTCATTTTTTTTTTACGGTTTTAAAAAAAAGAATAGAATTAAAAAAACTAAAAAATTCTACACCTGCCTTAGTTTCTAACATAGATTCAAAAAAACAATTAAATGAAAAAAGTATTATTAAATAAACATAAATATAATTTTCTTGTTTAATTGCTATAAATGCAGGATAGTACATCGAAAAAATAAAAAATAAAAATCCAACAATACCAAATGCTAATAAAAATTGGAAAAATTGATTATGACAGTTTAATTTTTGCTGAAAACCTGCAATAAAATTATTCTCCTTATAACTTTTAACTAAAACATCTTTTATATCTCCAGTTCCCACTCCAAATAAAGGTCTTTCAAAAAACAATTTTACAGAAGTTTCTAATATAACTAATCTTAAATCTCGCGAATTAATATCTGTTTTTTTTGAAGACTCTCCGTAATTGATTCTATCAGAATTTAACGATTTAAATCTAACAATGGTTTGTGGGAAAAGATTAAATATTAGAATTACAGATCCAAGACAAAACATTAATATTAAAAAAAAAGCAAAGTATTTTTTTAATTTAATTAAATAAAAAATAAATATAACAATTGAAAAAACTAATGAAATTAAACCTGCCCTTGAAGAAAGCAAAACTATTATAAGAATAAAAAAAACAATTATAAATAAATAACCTAAGTTAATTAACCTAGATTTAACATCAACATTTCTTCGCAAAATATGAAATAATATGATAAAAATAGAAAAAGTTAAATACATTGAAAAATAACTTGAATGCATAAAATACATCAATCCACTATATAAAAAACTACTTGAATCTTTAGTGACTAGAAAATTATTATAAGCATAAAAAAAAGAAATAACGCATGAAATAAAACAACCAAATACAAAACTTAATAAAATATTCTTTTTAACTATTTCATTTACAAATCCTTGCCCAAAAATAATGAATGGGAAAATTAATAACGGTAATTTAATTTCAATATCTGTAAATGCATACTTAAAATTTGAAGTGTAAAAAAAGCCCAATAAATGAATCAAATATACTGAAGCAAAAATATTGAAATACACGCTTTTTTTCACATTATTCATTTTACTTTTAATTGTCTTATAATCAACAAAAAAAAGAAACAAAAGTAAAAATCCTAAAACTGAACTAATATTATGTTTAAAAGGTAGAAAAAAAGCAAATAACAATAAAAATATATTATTTATTTTTAAACAATATAAAGAAAATGGATTAATTTGAATTATTCTATTTTTCATTTTTCTATAGCTCTCTCTTTATAATTAACTTCAATATTTTTTTTACTTTTTAAAACATTATATTGAATAATAATTAGAGCTAAGATTAGAAATT
>CALPSU020000326.1 GCA_943326315.2 Chryseobacterium gleum | reverse complement strand
AGATAATTTCTTAAACATTGGAGCGGCTGTTCTTGCTAAATATTCGCCTGTTTTTGTTCCTCCTGTAAAAGAAATAGCTTTGATTCTTTTATGTTTAACGATTGCATCACCTACTTTGTGACCTAAACCGTGTAATATATTCAAAACACCAGCTGGCAGTCCTGCTTCTTCAGCTACTTTTCCTAGTAAATAAGCAGTATAAGGTGTTACTTCAGAAGGTTTTGCAATAACGCAATTTCCAGCTGCTAAAGCTGGAGCGATTTTCCAAGAAAATAAGTACAATGGCAAATTCCAAGGAGAAATACATCCTACAATTCCAATCGGTTTACGCAATGTATAATTGATTCCTTCTCCTTCCATGTAATGAGATTCTGAAGAAAAATGAGTAATTGCTGTTGCAAAAAAATGAAAATTCGATACAGAACGAGGAATATCAACGTGAGCAGCTAAAGAAACTGGTTTTCCATTATCTCTCGATTCCGCTTGAACAAATTCGTCCATTCTACGTTCAATCCCTTCTGAAAGTCGAACCAAAATTTTACTTCTTTCTTCCGTCGTCATTTTGGACCAAATCGGAAATGCTTTTTCAGCCGCTTCAACCGCTAATTCAACATCTCTTTCATCTGAATCTGGAATTAAGCTATATACTTGACCAGTAGCTGGTTCAAAGTTATCAATGTATGTTCCGCCGATTGGCGCTCTGTAAGCTCCGTCTATGAAATTTTGAAGTTTTTCCATTATTTTAGATTATAGATTTTTAGATTTTAGACCGCTTTGCTCAAAGACTGATGCAAATTGTTAAAATCTAATAATCGAGTATTAATTATGTATATCAAATATATTCCTTAATTTTTAGTTTCACGAATAAATCCTAATATAAATCAGTCTATAAGTTTAAAAGAAACGTACGTTCGACTGAGCTCACGTAGAAGTCTAATGTCTAAACATCTAATTTCTCAAAGCACTTTTACATTAAACTCTTTCAACTGATCCAAATATTCTTTCGAATGGAAGTCAATTTCTTTCAATGTAGATGATTTCTCTGATTTTAACTCTTGGCGTTTTACACTTGTTAAAAAACGTCTGATGTCATCGTCATTTTCTAAAATTATACCCGGAACTGAAGTAGATTCGCCGTTTTCATTTTTGGCAACCATTGTGAAATAAGATGAATTGCAATGTTTCTTTTCTCCAGTTCGAATGTTTTCTGAATCTACTCTAATTCCAACTACCATTGAACTTTTCCCTGTATAATTTACGGAAGCTCTAAGGGTAACCAATTCTCCCACTTCAATCGGATTCAAAAAATCAACCGTATTAACAGAAGCTGTAACAGAATAATTTCCAGAATGTTTTGAAGCACAAGCAAACGCAATTTGATCCATTAAGGACAATATGAATCCTCCATGAATTTTACCGCTAAAATTAGAATTACTCGGAAGCATTAATTGTGATAATAACACTTCCGAATCTTTTTTATATTTAAATTGTTTACTCATTTTTTTAGATTTTAGACCGTTACACTTTTAGACATTAGACTTCGGCGTGAGCTCAGTCGAACGATCTCTTCGTTCTTAGACATGGTATATTATTAAGTCTATGAGTTTCGAAGAAACGTTCTAATGTCTAAATATCTAAAGTCTTAAACCAAAGAAAGCATTTTATCCATTACTTCTTGAGAATCCCATTTTTCATCGATGTTTGGAAGTTTCATTACTTGTTCCATAATCGCATCTTGTTCTCTTCCGTTTTGAATTACTTTGTTGTAACGGATGTGACTAAATGTAACTTGAGAATACAATGGTAACCATTTTTCAGGGTGTAAATCACTGAATTTTCCTTCAATTTTTTTACGTAATAACCATTCTTTATTCCCAGTTAAATCTCGCATTTCAACGTAATTTCTCAATGATAAATCGATGATTGCATTTCCGTCTGGCACTCTTTCTTTTGAATATGCACTTAATAAACCATCCCAATTTCCATTTGCTTGGTCTAACATTTCACCAAAAATCGTACAATCTTCAAATCCACAATTCATTCCTTGTCCATAGAAAGGAACCGTTGCATGAGCAGAATCTCCTAATAAAAGTATTTTATCTTCGTAATTCCATGGGCTACAACGAACCATTACCAATGAAGAAGTTGGATTTTCCATATAATCATCCAATAAAGTTGGCATTAAAGGGATTGTATCTGCAAATGTTTCTTGGAAAAATGCACTTACTTTCTCTTTTGTGTTGATTGTATCAAATGATTTTTCACCAAACATTGGGAAGAATAATGTACACGTAAAACTTCCATCCATATTTGCTAAAGCAATCATCATAAATTCACCTCTTGGCCAAATATGAAGACAGTTTTTATCTAATTTATGCGTACCATCTTCGTTTGCAGGAATCACTAATTCTTTATATCCGTGATCTAAATATTTCTGAGAATAATCAAACATCGGTGTTTTTTGCATTCTAAAACGAACAGCAGAAAAAGCACCGTCTGTAGCAAAAATAGAATCAAAAGAATGCTTTTCTTCTTCTTTTGTTTCAAGATTTTCAAAAATTAATGTGTTAGTATTTAGCTCAACATCCTTACATTTTCTATTGAAATTATACTTAATTGACGGATATTTATCTGCTAAATTCATCAACTTTTGATTCAACCCTCCTCTAGGTACAGAATAAATAGCCTGATCTTCTTTTCCGTATTGTTGGTATGACAGGGTGCCATCAACAGCATGCATACAACGCTGATACATTGGAATTGATATTTCTTTAATATCATCTTCAATACCAGCTTCTCTCAATGCTTTCAATCCTCTATCAGAAAGAGCCAAATTGATTGATTTTCCAGCTAATAATTTTGCTTTACGAAGATCTGGTCTGTTTTCAAAAACAGTAACATCATACCCTTTTTTTGCCATTAAAATGGCTTGTAAACTTCCTACTAATCCTGATCCTACGATTCCTATTTTTTTCATTCGATTGTCTTTTATAATTCTAATATTTCTCCTCCTTAATACCCCTCCAAAGGGGGAAAAGAGATTTTTAAATTGATTTTTCTAATATTTGTCCGAAGTGGTAAACATCTTCAAATGAATTGTATAATGGTGCTGGTGCAACTCGAATTACATTTGGTTCTCTCCAATCCGCAATAACACCTT
>CALPSU020000325.1 GCA_943326315.2 Chryseobacterium gleum | reverse complement strand
TGTTTCGAACCTGGTGAAGATTTAGAAGTTATTAAAGCAAAACTAGAAAAATATAAAACAAGAAATGGGGTAGATTTTACTTTTGTTTATGGGGGGGGGCCATCCAGAAAAGCTGCGAATGAAGTTTTTCCGATGCTTGACGAAGTGAAATCGTTTCCAACCTCTATTTACCTTGGAAAAGACGGAAAAGTTCAGAAAATATATACTGGCTTTAACGGGCCAGGGACGGGTATTTATTATGAGAAATATGTTGAGGAGACGTATAAGGTGATTGAGGGGATGTTGAAGTGAAGGTTTTTATTATGTTATAATTTTATAGATAGTACCCGCTCCGCTGGATTTGAAATCCTGCGGAAACTCGAAGCACGAGGTAATATATTTTAAAAATAATTTTTTAATTAAACGTAATCAAACGTTGTGCTATTTTTTCAACTTCCAGTAAACTTTCCATATCTTGATAATTTGTAGCAGAAGAATAAAGCCAATCCCGCTGATTTTTTACGAAACCAGCCCTCACAGGATTATTGTGTATGTAATTAATTTTATCCCAAATAAAATTTTCACTAAACACTTCAATGGCGTGGTTTCCTACTTGCCAAAATTTATACGATTTATGTTTTTTACTCAATTCGGCTTCATCCTCAAAAAGTTTTAACATCCATTCCCTTCTGCTTTCTGGCTCATTTTGAATTTGTTGCAAAATTTTCTTTGAGGTAAATTTTTTAAAATCTCGAATAGTATCCTTTATAAGATATGGCTCATTTGTATGAACAATCATATGAATATGGTTGCTCATTACTACGTATGCGAATATAATTAACCCTTTTTCTTTTTGACAATATTTTAAAGATTCAATTATTGCATCTCTGTGATTTTTTCTGGTGAACACATCTACCCACCCAACAACTGTCATCGTTATATAATAGGCTTTATCTGATTTTAGGTTTTGTTTTTGTCCTTGTTGCATTCAATTAAGTTAGTGAAAAAGTTGAGAAAATGCAAGTTGAACTTAATTTATCGAATGGATTGCAAATCCAAATCAATTTTTCTGCTGTTTCAATTCTCAATTAACCGCAGGATTGCAAATCCAGCGGAGCTGAGTATTTTAATCATCGTGCTTATTTACATTTTATTGAATCTCTTTTTATTGACAATTTATTTGTTGCTGATTCTAGCTTGACTCTGATACAAAGGATTTACACTCTCCGCTGGATTCAATGAGTTAAATCTATGCAGATTAATTGACTTGAAATCATCACCATTCAATGTTGAAATTTCTTTTTGATTATTTTCTTGATAAGCTTCAACAAATGACCATTGATTTTGATTATTCAGTTCTAGAATTTGTTTGTCAAAGTATCCAATTAGTGATATGCCATCTTTAAATGTTATTTCTACACGTTCATTTGAATACGTAATAGGATGTTCTATATGAACAAATTTATGAATTTTTGTTTGCTT
Organism: Chryseobacterium gleum; assembly: GCA_943326315.2. GTDB lineage: Bacteria > Bacteroidota > Bacteroidia > Flavobacteriales_D > Crocinitomicaceae > CAIUKX01. Next base: position 1,720 of record CALPSU020000325.1, on the reverse strand, counting down.
CATGTTAAGTATGGTCTATTGTTAAATAATACTATAAAGTAATTTTCTTTCTAGCTAAATTATAAAAAATTTCTCTATGCTTAGTAATGTCATTTTTTATTTTAGATTTAAGATATACTCTTCAATACTATTTTATCACTTAACACCTGGAAACAAAACCCCCACTTCAACATCCAATGCACGAGCTATTTTTAGCATTGTGCTAATTTTCATTTCTTGTTTTCCTTTAATGTATTTACGTAGATTCTCAACGTCTAAATCTGAATCGTGAGCAACGTGTCTTATTTTTAATCCCTTTTCTTTTATAATATCTGAAATACGAAGACCAAAATCAATTACTTCTGCTGGTATTTCTTATTATATTTGTATACATTCAATTTTCAATCAGTTAGCAGATGATTATATCACACAAAATAGATGACTTTTTGTTCACCATTTTTCCTGAATTAATGGGGGGGGGTAATTCACTAATAATCAATACGTTAGAAGATTATTATAAATACGGGCCATACAAACCAAAAGTCAGCATTCAAGGAGATTGGGTTACCATTGAAATCAATATTGAAGCTATTTCTTCGCAACAAGACGACTACAGAAAAACAGTAGAACTTTGTGAACAAGGAAATTACCAAGAGGCTAAACCTATTTTACTACAACTTATACAACAAAACCCTACAAATTCTGAATACCATAGAATTCTAGGGCAGATATTATCTGATGAGGGCGACCAAGACAAAGCGATAGATTGTTTGATTGATGCTTTAAGATGGGATTCTAAAAATGGCTATGCTTTATTGTTGATGGGGAACATTTTCATCAAGTTTAAGAAAGATGTTTTTACGGCAATGAAATATTATGACCAATCTTTAGCTGTAAATCCAAACGACGTTATTACCCTCAATAACATTGGAGGAAATTTGATGCAACAAGGTAGAACTGAAGAAGGGAAAATCTATTTTAACAAAGCCTTAGAAATTGACCCAAACTATCCAAATTCACATTTAGCGATTAGTTTAGTTTTAGAAACGGAAGGGAAGCTTTTAGAGTCGTTCGATTCGGCGATAAATACATTGAAAGTGTGTAAATCAAAAGATGAATTTTACAACAATGCGCTTTCACACACGATTGAAGTTGCTAAAAAAATAATTGAATCGGAAGATATTTCAAAGACAATCAACAATTACAAACATAAACTCGAATTTGATTGTGATAAACTGATTGACATAACTGTAGATGACGATATTTCAACGGCTGCTAAATTTGAATTTGCAGAAAATTACAACCGTGAGAAACACATTGTGAAATACAAATCTACTTATAAAGCGGTAGAACATTTAGTGATGCACGAATTGGTTCATTTAGATTTAGCGACTCAAGCAAGAAAAGTAAATTCAAATGTACTGTTTGTTTCTAATCAACAAAATAATAAATCGTTCAATGAAAGGATACAAGAAGATTTAAATCGATTGCAAGAAATAGGAATTCCTGAAGAAAATATTTCAAAATATACAAATGGTATTTTTGATGGTTTGAACCTACAGATTTATAATACACCGATTGATTTATTCATAGAAGATTTTCTATTTAATGAATATGAAACAATTAGACCATTTCAATTTCTATCTTTATTTACATTAATAAAAGAAGGAATTTATGCAGTTACTGATGAGAAAATCATTGAATTAGCTCCGAAAGAAATTGTTTCTAAAAGCAAAATTTA
>CALPSU020000324.1 GCA_943326315.2 Chryseobacterium gleum | reverse complement strand
GACTCAAAATGATTTTGAAACAATGCTGTAATTTCATCTGGAGTTTGATTAGGAACCAATCGCATAGAGATTTTAGCAAAAGCTTTTGAAGGAATAACCGTTTTAGCCCCTTCACCTGTGTAACCTCCCCAAATTCCATTCACATCTAACGTAGGTCGAATTGAACCTCTTTCCGGTGTTGTATAACCTTTTTCACCATAAACATCTTCCATGTCTAAAGCCTTGTTATATGCTTCAGCACTGAAAGGTGCTTTTGCCATTTCAGCTCTTTCTTCAGCAGATAATTCTACAACATCATCATAAAATCCTGGTATAGTAATGTGATTATCTTCATCGTGCAATGAAGCAATCATTTTTGTTAAAACATTGATAGGATTCGCAACACAACCTCCGTATAAACCGGAATGTAAATCGCGATTTGGACCGGTAACTTCAACTTCAACATAACTTAATCCTCTTAATCCAGTTGTAATTGAGGGAGTATCGTTGGATAACATTCCAGTGTCTGAAACCAAAATAATATCTGCTTTTAAACGTTCATGATTTTCTTTTACGAAGATTGCTAAATTAGTACTTCCAACCTCTTCTTCACCCTCAATCATGAATTTTGCATTACATGGTAATTCACCTGCTTTCAACATTGCTTCGAAAGCTTTCACATGCATAAACATTTGACCTTTATCGTCGCAAGATCCTCGTGCAAAAATAGCACCTTCTGGATGAATTTCAGTCTTTTTAATTACAGGTTCGAAAGCTGGACTTGTCCATAATTCTAATGGATCAGCAGGTTGCACATCGTAATGACCGTATACCAATATAGTTGGTAAACTTGGATCAATAATTTTCTCTCCGTAGACTATGGGGTGACCTGCAGTTTTGCATATTTCTACTTTATCAGCGCCTGCTTTCACTAAAAAATCAGCCACTTTATCAGCTGCTTTAGCCACTTCTATTGTATAATTAGCATCTGCAGATATAGATGGTATTTTTAATAAATCAAGAAGCTCGTTTAAAAAAGTTTCTTTATTTTCTTGTATAAAAGCTTGTGTAAATTTCATATTGTAAATATTGAATTATTATTAGATCAAGCTACATGAATATATCTCATCACTTGAAAGCAAATATTTGTGAAAAGTATTTTAGGATTGGCATTTCGTTCAATATGGTAATGAGCATCATTGAAAGTTTTCATAAAATCTAGAATATTATTTCCAGTTATGAATTTTGAGAAGTTTTTTAAAAAAGCATTTTCTTCTTCTGAAACTTTTGTCAATTGATCATTTGTATAATTTTTCAACATACTTTGACGAAACATATGCAAACAATATCTTAAAAATATTTTTTGCTTTTCTTTGGTAATTGCAGCAGTTTGTTCAGACCAATCCATCATTGGAATAACATCTTTTTTATAGCAAACACGCATTAATTGTATAAATAATTCCCGGTTTTCATCTTGCTCTAAGCTATCTCCTAGCATTTCTTGAGCTTCCAAATAATCACCATCAACCCTTGCTGCTAAACTTTCGGCCGCATCGTTGGATAAATGAGAATTATTCTTAAGATGTGTTGTTAAATCTTCTATACTTATGCGAGGGATTTTAACTAATTGTGTTCGGGATAATATAGTTTGAAGTATATATTCTTGCGACTCACAAACTAATATGAAGAGTGTTTTTGCTGGGGGTTCTTCTAATATTTTTAAAAGCTTATTTGAACATTGTGGATTCATTTCTTCCGCCATCCAAATAATCATTACTTTAAATCCTCCCTCGTAGGATTTTAGATTTAATTTTTTAATTATTTCCTGACTTTCTTCTGTACCTATAATTGGTTTTCGACCTTTTTCATCTATCCTTTTTAACCAAAGATTTAAATTGAAATACGGATTTTCTTTAATTTGAGCTCGCCAATCTGTTAAAAAAGCATCTGACTTTTTATTTATGGCCTGAACAACTGGAAATGAAAAATGTAAATCAGGATGTTGTAATTCTTGTGTTTTTCTACAAGAAGGGCAAACTCCACAGCTATCAGAAGACTGTTTGTTTTCACAAAATAAATATTGAACAAATGCCAAAGCCATTGATAATGAACCAAAACCAGGTTTCCCCAAAAACAATTGTGCATGACTCACTTTGTCAGCAAGGACTTCTTGAATAAGATGAGATTTTAACTCACTTTGACCAACTACATCTTTGAATTGCATGCCCTAAAATTAGATAAAATAAAAACAGTTTCTAAGTAACTTTCACATAAAATAACATCGATTAAAAAAATATGATTGTGAATCTTAATTTTATAATTCAAGAAATGAATAAAAACATTCAAATTGGAAACTCTTTCAAATAAAAAAATTACCTAATTACGGAAGATGTATTAGTGAGAAATAGAAAAGCAACTGTTTTAAAGATTAATAGAATAACTCCTATTTTTTAAGATTCTAAAATTTTTAGAATCTTCAATCCATAAAACTCTCATAAAAATTCGCTAATTATTCATATACTTTTACTAAATTAATCAAAAGAAATTCATTTTCATGGATATTCTTATTTATAGCTATTCCACTTCTCAAATAAAAAAGCTATTTTTAACCTCTATCTTTTATACCGATAAAACATGTCTATTAATACAGGATTACTTGCCAAAATATGTAAAACACCAGGAGCTTCAGGTTTTGAACAAAAAGTTCGAGAACTTGTTATCAATGAGTTAAAAGACTTAGTTGACGAAGTGGAGGTCGACAATATGGGGAATGTTTACGCTATTAAGCGAGGCAGAGAAAGTAAAAAAGTGATGATTGGAGCTCACATGGATGAGATTGGTTTTATTGTCACTCACATCGATGATAAAGGATTTATTCGATTTCATACTCTAGGTGGTTTTGATCCAAAAACATTAACTGCACAACGCGTTATTATTCATGGAAAAAAAGACATCATAGGCGTAATGGCTTCAAAACCAATTCACGTAATGACTGCTGATGAGAAAAATAAAGTAGCAAAACTTTCAGATTATTTTATTGATACAGGTCTATCTGCAAAAGAAGTAAAAGAATTAGTTGAAATTGGCACACCTATAACAAGAGAACGTGAATTTATCGAAATGGGAAATTGCGTAAATGGAAAATCGCTAGATAATAGATTAGCTGTTTTTATACTAATTGAAACCTTAAAAGCATTAAAGGGGAAAGAAGTT
>CALPSU020000323.1 GCA_943326315.2 Chryseobacterium gleum | reverse complement strand
CTCCTGTCTCAATGTTAACTCCACCATCTACTTCAATTAGTGCTTTCGAAGATTTACTTTCAATTAATATTTTGGTTTCTCGAACTTTTTTGATAGCATTTGGAATAAATTTCTGACCGCCATAACCTGGATTTACGGACATTATTAATACTAAATCTAAATCTTCAATAATATCTTCCAATAAACTAACTGGTGAATGAGGATTTAATGCGACACCAGCTTTCATTCCAGCTTCTTTTATCGCTTGAATAGTTCTATGCAAATGCGTACAAGATTCAAAATGAACTGTTAAAATATCAGCCCCTGCCTTTTTAAAGTCTGATATATATTGATCTGGATTTTCAATCATTAAATGAACATCTAATGGCTTTTCAGCGTGTCTTTTAATAGCCTCAATTACAGGAAAGCCAAAAGAAATATTCGGAACAAAAACACCATCCATAACATCGATATGAAACCAATCTGCTGAAGAATTATTAATCATTTCAACATCTCGTTGAATATTTGCAAAATCACAAGATAATACGGAAGGGGAAATTAAATGAGTCATCGTTTTTATTTATTAGTTATCTATGTTTAATAATCACCCATTCTCTAAATTGAAAATCAGATGCATTCAGTTTATTATTTTTTATATCTTCAATATCATGAATTGAAAACAATGCAGCGATAGGGTATTTTCTTTTGACTAAAAGTTTTCCTGAATTCTTAGGTTTCAATAAAAAATATTCAATTTTTTCATCAATTGTATTTTTTATTAAATAAAAAGTTTCGTCATTTTTTAAAAAGAATTTATTAATTATGAAAACACTTTTACTTTTAACAATAAATGAATTTCTGTTTGAAAGTGGGAATATGCTGCAATAATCATTATAATATTTATCTATGTATTCTTCATTAAACGTTTCACCTTTAAAAACTAATCTAAAATGAGAATCCCTACCATTATAGGAGTCTGTCTTATATATTTTAAATGGTAATTCAATTTTTAAAGTATTCCATCTGCCATTAATAGGCTTTATTTTATTTAACCTTTTGACAACGATAAAAATTATAAAACTAGCTGACAAAAATATTTCTTCAGTATTTTTAAAAGCAATTAAAAAATTTTTATACCATGCTAAAATTAAAAATTGGATTATAATTAGAATTGCAAAATATTTAAAAATTTTATTCATTGATTCTTTATTTCCCATTTTTTTTCCATACGAAAAATCACTTGAAATATTTATTGAACTAGTTAGTGTATTAATAAAAATAGATGTCATTAACATAAAATAAATACTTGTAGCTATAAAACTATACGAAATTTGACTCTCATAAAAGCTCCATAAATCATATATTCCATGAAGAATTGCAGCTAATATTAAAAATAAAATGATCCTTAAAGGTTTTTTATATTTTTTAATATAAATATATTCTATGATACCATAAGCTATTATAGCTGAACAAAACATTTCGTTTAGAGATGCTAAAATAGTGTTAGAATTAACTACATAAAACTCATTCTTTAACGAATAGAGATAGTTTTCAGCTGAAACAAATCCTAAACTTGAAATTGTAAAAAAAACAAAAACATTTATAGGATCTGTCAGCTGTTTTCTGAAAATAAAATAAACAAATAAAATTGGAATTGACTTTATTAATTCACCCAATAAACCAACCTTAACAATGCTATTTATAACATTTAAAACAAAATCATTTTTTAAACTATTACCAACTAATGGTGATACTTTATGAAAAAGATAAAATGATAGCCCCCCGAGAATAAAAATTAAATAAATATAAATCTTCTTTTTATAATCATCTACATTTATGAATCTAAAGTATTCAACCCAGATCCAGGAAATAGAAACAGAAAGTAAAAAATATATCGGTGTCATTTTTTATTAATTAATATTCTTTGAAAAATAATTTGGAATTACTTCTTTTAATTTCCTCAATGTTTCTTCCGAAGTCAATTCACTCATTCCTCCAGATGCATTTGCATGCCCACCTCCATTAAAATGATCGGATGCTAGAACATTAACAGGATTTTCTGACCCTTTAGATCGAAACGACATTTTGATAATACCATCTCTTTCTGAAAAGAAAATAGCTGCTTTTATTCCTTTAATAGATAAAGCAATATTTACAAAACCTTCTGTGTCGCCTTTTTTATAATTATATTTTTTTAACTCTTCCTCTGACAACCAAATTAAGGCTACATTATAGTCTTCTAAAATTTCCATTTTTTGACTTAAAGCATAACCTTGTAGTCTTAATCTATCAAAAGTATTATTATCATTTAAAGTCTCGTGAATAACATAATGTTTAACTCCTGCATGCAATAATTTGGCTAATAATTCATGTGTACGCGCTTGTACGGATGGAAAACGAAAGGAACCTGTATCTGTTAATATGCCTAAATATAAAGGAGTCCCAATTTTCTCATCGAGCATTTCTCCGTTTCCAGATTGCTCAATTAATTCAAGAATCAATTGAGATGTTGAGCAAACACTCGTTTCTGAAACCGTTATAAACGCAAAATCTTGTGGGTTTAAATGATGGTCAATCATTATTTTTTTCGCATTCGATTTTTCTAAAAGTAATTGCATTCCTTCTCCTACTCTATCGGTAGCATTGTAATCTAAGCAAAAAATTAAATCTGAATTATCAAATAATTTTTCTATTTCTAAATTATCATTAGACATAGTTTTTATATTCTCTATATCTTCTAGAAACATTAAATATTCTGGGGCAGGATCAGGATGACATATGAAAACTTCTATTCCTAATTTTTTAATAAAATGATATAATCCTAAAGAACTACCAATAGAATCTCCATCAGGCGACTTATGTGCGGTAATAATAATACTTGATGCTGATTTTATTTCGTTTATTATTGAATTATACATTTATATTGGAATATATTATTTATTTATTTTAAAAATTGTATGATGTAAAATTGTAGGGACGTATAATTATACTTCCCTAAGAATCATTTTATTAATGATTCAATCTCATTCTCAATCCTTATTTTTAATTCATTTGAAACTTGAACTAAAGGCAAACGCATATGCGAATTCATTATACCTCGCTTCGCTAATGCAATTTTCACTCCTCCAGGGTTTCCTTCTTCGAAAAACATTTTTGTAATTGAAAATAAATCATAATGCTCCTTTCTTGCTGATGGTAAATCTTCTTCCATAGACGATTTAACCATCT
>CALPSU020000322.1 GCA_943326315.2 Chryseobacterium gleum | reverse complement strand
TATAATCCACAAGATATAATTCATTCTGTTTCAGCTTTTGCGAATGATATAAATAATTGGGGAGGTGGATATATTATAATTGGATTCGAAGAAAAAAACGGAATCCCAATTTTCCCACCAAAAGGTTTAGAATTAGAAAATTTAGATGCAATTCAAGGTGATTTAATTAATGCTTGTTATAAAATACAACCCACGTATTTACCTATTATTCAACCTTATGAAATTGATGGAATTCATTTTTTAGTCGTTTGGTGTCCTGCTGGAGATTTGAGACCTTACTCCTGCCCTTCGTCATTAGGAAATGATGGAAGAAGACAATTTTATATCCGCACTGGAAGTAAAACAATTTTAGCACAGGGAGTTAACCAAATCAGATTAATAGAATTAACAGCGAAAATTCCTTTCGACGACAGAATCAATCAAGAAGCAAAATTAAATGATTTAGATTTAGGTTTAATTCGTGAATTCTTACAAGAAGTTGGAAGTGATTTATTTGAAGAAAGTACGACTATTCCTTTTCCGGATTTATGTAAAGCTATGCAAATAGCTAGAGGCCCTATTGAATCTTTTAGACCTATAAATGCTGGTTTATTATTCTTCAATAAAAACCCTCACCATTTTTTTAATAGAAGTTGGATAGAACTTGTTATTCACGAAGATGAACAAGGAAGAAATTTTATAAGCGAAACATTTAAAGGTCCTATTCATAAACAAATTCGTAATTGCTTAAATTATCTTGAAAATACTGTAATAAAAAAAATAACACAAAAGATTGATGGGCAAGCTGAAAGTGAGGTAATTATAAACTATCCTTATAATGCAATTGAAGAAGCGTTATGCAATGCTGTTTACCATAAAAACTACAGTGATCAAAAACCAATTGAAATTCAAGTATTACCAGACAGAATTGAAATACTAAGTTATCCTGGGCCATTGCCTCCGATTACAAATGATGATCTTCAACAAAGACGAATTATTGCTAGAGATTATAGAAATAGACGAATTGGAGATTTCTTAAAAGAATTAAAATTAACCGAGGGAAAAGCTACAGGTGTTCCATTAATTAAAGATGAAATGTCCAAAAATGGAAATCCTGAACCTATATTTTATACAGACACTGAAAAGACTCTTTTTTTGGTCACTTTACCCTGTCATTTAAAATACAAAGTGTCTAAGTCAGTGTCTAAGTCAGTGTCTAAGTCAGTGTCTAAGTTGACAGACTTTGAAATCGAACAAATATCTTCTGAAAACACTGATTCTAATTGGGTTTTATTCATTTTAGAAAAAGATATTTCAACGGTAAAAGAACTTATAAATAAAGGGCGAGTGTCTAAGTCAGTGTCTAGGTCAGTGTCTAAGTTGATCGATATAATTGACTATGTTAAAATAGAAAAAAATAGAGAAGAAATATTGGCACATATTTCATTAAGTAACCATTCGAAAAATTACGAAACATATATAAAACCTCTTTTAGATAATAAATTTATTGAAATGACAATTCCTGAAAAACCTCAAAGTAGTAATCAAAAATACCGTTTGACTTTAAAAGGAAAAAAATTACTTGATTCTTATTTCAATATTCAATAAATATCTATTTATGTTAGCAAAAATCGCATATTATATTTTCGTTATTCCGCTTTCATATCTACCTCTTTGTGTTTTATATATTTTCACGGATTTTTTATATTTTACTTTAATCTATTTCATTCCTGATAGAAGAAAAGTTGTTCTAAAAAATTTAACAAATTCTTTTCCTGAAAAATCGTTGAAAGAGATAAAAGAAATTGAACGTAAATTTTACAGACATTTTACTGATTTATTGGCTGAGGGAATAAAAAACTTAACAATTTCTCAAAAAGAACTTTCCAAAAGAATTAAAGTTGAAAACCCTCAATTAATGCATAAACTATACCCACAGAATAAAAGTGTTTTGTTGGTTTCAGGTCATTATAATAATTGGGAATGGTTAATTACCTCTCAAAACAATTTATTTCAACATCAGGCAATGGGAATTGGAATGCCTTTAACGAGTAAATTTTGGGATAAAAAGATAAATGAAAGACGTTCTCGATTTGGAATGAGAGTTGTAAATGCTAAAAACCTCAAAGAATCTATAACTTCAGAGCTAGAAATTAAACCGATAGCAATATTAATTTTAAGTGACCAGTCTCCATCTGACTCAAGAAAAAGCTATTGGATGAATTTCTTAAATCAACAATCTGCAGTTATTTTTGGAACAGAACAAATGGCAAATGAATATGATTTCGCTGTTGTATTCTTTAAAATGATTAAAGTTAAAAGAGGTTATTACAAAATGGTATTAGAATTAATTACAGACAAACCTAAAGAACTAACTTGGGGTCAAATCACAGAAAAACACACCCATTTATTAGAAGATGAAATAGTGAAAAATCCTCAATTTTGGATTTGGTCGCACAAAAGATGGAAAAGAGATATACCTAAAGATTTAGAAGCTTTAAAAATAGAACAAAAAGCAAAATTTGAATCGAGATATAGAAATTAATGATGTTGAATTATTAATGTTGAATGTTTGATTTATTGAAGTAAAAATGAACTATAAAATTTTAATAAACACTATAAAAACACTTGTTCATTCTGAGTTTGAGATAGAAGCTACAGGGCACGATTGGCACCATATCAATCGAGTTTATAACACTGCTTGCTATCTGCAAGAAATAGAAGGAGGAAATAGAAATGTAGTTGAATTAGCAGCCTTATTACACGATATTTCAGATCATAAGTTCAATGGTGGCAAACTAAATGAAGGTGGTAAAATTGCATATGAACTTCTTATCCAAAATGGATGTGATGATGAAACTGCATCTCATGTAAAGCTCATTGTAGACAACGTTTCTTATAAAGGTGCTAAAGTTGAAGATCAAATAATTTCTTTAGAAGGACAAATTGTACAAGATGCAGATCGATTGGATGCAATCGGAGCTATAGGAATAGCTCGTGCTTTTGCTTTTGGCGGTAATAGAAATAGACCGATTTACGAACCGAGCTCTGCTCCTACTTTGCATTCTACTTTTGAAGAATATTCAGTTTCTAAAAGTCATACAATCAATCACTTTTACGAAAAATTGTTACTTTTAAAAGACCGCTTGAACACAAAAACGGCAATTGAAATTGGAAAAGAACGTCACCTTTTTATGGAGGACTTTCTAAAACAATTTTACAATGAATGG
>CALPSU020000321.1 GCA_943326315.2 Chryseobacterium gleum | reverse complement strand
CCAGAAGCTGCAACTGCGCCTAACATCGGAGGAATTGCTCCTGGAAAAGCACCGACAAAAACTGCCCATGGTGTAACTCTCTTCAAAGGTGTATATAAAAACACATAAGAAATATAAGCTAAAACTCCTAGAATTGCCGATTTATCATTAATCAAATAAAGCATGTAAGTACCAATTAACAAACTAGAAGTAACAATGATATATGCTTCTTTAATTGACATTGTTTTTTCGGGAAGTGGTCTTTTTTCAGTTCGCTTCATTAACTTATCTAAATCTCGCTCCCAAATTTGATTGGAACCATTTGCAGCTGCAGTTACAAGTAATCCACCTACTAAAAGTAAGAATAATTCATGCCCATCTTTACCTCCCGCAAATAAATAGCCAGATAAAGCTGAAACAATAACAAGTGCTGATAAACGAAACTTCGTGAAAACAATGTAAGATTTTATCTTAGTTCCAATTGACATAATATATAATGAATCTATTTTAAAATTCGGTGCAAATGTAATCATTTAATTATTGATGATCGAAGATGGCGCCTTAATTATTACAAAACTATACAAATTCTATAAAATGTAAAAAGGCTTCGAATTTACGAAACCTTTTTAGCTATATTATTCAATAAATTAATCTAAACCTAAGTCTAAAACTTAAATAATCAACATTGCATCCCCGTAAGAATAGAATCTATATTTCTCTTGAACAGCTTGTTTATATGCTTCAACCATTAAATCATGGCCACAAAAAGAAGAAATCATCATTAATAAAGTTGATAGAGGAGTATGGAAATTTGTAACCATGCAATTTGCAATACTAAAATCATATGGAGGGAAAATAAATTTATTTGTCCAACCATCAAATGGATTCAACATACCGTCTGTTGAAACCGAAGTTTCAATAGCGCGCATACAAGTTGTTCCTATAGCACAAATTCTTTTTTTGTTGCGTTTAGCTTCATTAACAATTGCAGCACATTCTTTAGAAATTCTCATTTGCTCAGAATCCATTTTATGCTTTGTTAAATCTTCAACTTCAACTGGACGAAAAGTTCCTAATCCAATGTGAAGAGTAACTTCTGCGAAATTAATACCTTTTAACTCTAATCTTTTTAACAATTGACGAGAGAAATGTAAACCTGCAGTTGGAGCTGCTACTGCACCTTCTTCGGAAGCAAAAATCGTTTGGTATCTTTCTTCGTCTGAAGCTTCAACTTCACGTTTTATGTATTTTGGTATAGGTGTTTCACCTAATTCAGTGATTTTTGCTTTGAATTCTTCGTAAGAACCGTCAAACAAAAAACGTAAAGTACGACCACGAGAAGTTGTATTGTCAATAACTTCTGCAACTAAAGAATCATCTTCGCCAAAATACAATTTATTTCCAATACGAATTTTTCTAGCTGGGTCAACAAGTACATCCCAAAGTAAACTTTCTCTATTTAATTCTCTCAATAAAAAAACTTCGATCTTTGCTCCTGTTTTTTCTTTATTTCCATACATACGTGCAGGAAATACCTTTGTATTATTACGAATCATCACATCACCTTCGTTGAAGTAATTGATGATATCTTTAAATAATCTATGTTCGATTTTACCAGTTTCACGGTGAATAACCATTAAACGAGATTCATCACGATTTTCTGTAGGATATTCAGCAATAAGTTCTTCTGGTAAGTCAAAACTAAACTCTGAAAGTTTCATTTTTGTCATAAAACAAATCTATTATTTTGTGTGAAAAAGAGTGCAAAGTTATATAAAATTATTCAATAATTTGCAGTAAAATCTAATTAGATATTTAATAACTTCACTTCTTTTCAATATAACCTGGTAAATCCTTATTAATATCGAATACCCATGTATAATAACCGATAAAGTGAGAGTCAAAAAAACCTTTACATTTGTATAAATCATTTGGTATGAAAACTCTATTTCTATAGGGTAAACCTGGTATTAAATATTGGGGAGCAATGCCATCTTGAAGACAGGGAGCATCTTGATTTTTCCGATTAAAATTGCTGCCATATTGCCAAACTTCTTTCCACTCATTTGTGTTAATTTTTCCACCTTTTGCATTTTCAGGAGCAATAACATAATAACCCCCAAAATTTATTTTCCCTCTCAATTCTTCTATAATTCCTTGTGAATAAGCAAAGCCCATACTATGCGCCACAATATAAACTGTATCATTTTTAGAAAAATCTGGTATTTCATTGACAATTTGAAGAAGATTTCTTCCTGCTATTCTTCCTTTATCCTTTCTCAGTTTAAATCCTTTTTTATTTGGACTCATTTTGAGTTGATTGATGGTTTTAGATTGATTTAATATAAATTGCTTGAAACTTTCGTCTTGAATTTCATAACATTGATGATTCTTTTTATTTATGCATCGTTTTGGGTATAAAGAGGATATACTCGAAAAATTAATCAGAGACCTGTAATTTGAAGTTGCAACCGAAAAATGTCCATCTGCATAATAGGTTTCATTTGGATTAAGTCTTTTCTGAAACAATAAATTAATTTCTCTCCATGGCCTCCAATAATCAAATCGATCGAAATCATAAATAAAATTTTTGGAATTAGAATATTCTAATCCGTTATTTTGAATATCACTGAAATTCTCTTCAAAAGTTCTTCCAATTGAAGTTGGTCGGTAACCATTTACAAAAACAAGTATCCTTTTAGGTATATCTTCGTGACTAAGTTTTGAGCTTATGTCGGTTCCATAATGATTGTAAACTTCCTGTCTTTCAAGACTATCTTTACTGTTAATAAAGTTAAACACCATATAATGTCCTAAGGCTTTTTTATGGAAGTCGAGTGAAGATAAATGAATAGAATCATTACTTGCTATAAATTTCATTTTATCAATTCTATTTTCCGTATCCAATTTCACCTCAAAATACAAAACTTTCGAGCGCTTTTTAATAAACCAGGATTTATCCCTTTTTATTAATATTTCAGAACAAACAGTTGGCACTTCTTGGTGTAATAGTTTTTCATTTTTCAATAACTCATCCTTTGCATCGGTGTAATTCAATCGATTTAATTCGTTTAATGGTCCCGAAATTTGTTTAAAATAATATAGAATTCGATTTGTAACCCAATAATTATCGTAAACTGCAAAAGCAACAAAAAACACTAATAACGCAAAAATGATTCGTCTCCCTAATGTAAAAGTGAATTTTTTATCCTTCCAATATTTTTTTAATCTTCT
>CALPSU020000320.1 GCA_943326315.2 Chryseobacterium gleum | reverse complement strand
TAACTCCGTTCCTTTAGCATCTCTAGTATCTATAATTGAAAGTTTTTCAACAGTTCCATTAGCATCATTAATTTTATATGCAGTTAAAAATCCACCCTGACCATCACTATGGGGCTTTGGAGACTCATTAGAAGCAAGTTCAAGATTTTTAACGTTATCTAAAAACAGTAAATAATGACTAGATTTTCCTTGAATATATTTGTAACCAAGGCCATGTGAGGAATAACCGATAGAAAATAACAATCCTCCACCCGAACTTGATCTCATTTGTTTTTTTGGTAATTTTTTCATCCATGCTAACGTCCCATTTGCATTAATTTTTGAGATTAACATTTCTTCATAATAATGTGTTGTTTTGCTAGATGTCATTCCGCTTGAAGATGTAGTATAAGTTGTTATAGTATAATATTTTTCACCAATCATTATTAAACTTCCATCTTTATTGAAAACTAAATCTCTCAATTCCATATTAGACATGCTCAGATCAATTCCTTTGTCCTCTTTTTTATCCATTTTCTTCTGAGCTCTATCAGACATGTTTTCTTTCATTAACTCAGTTGGAATTTCAAATGTTACTTCATCATTCAATTCTCCCTTGTCTGTTAATTTTACCATGAAAATTCCATCAGTGCCTTTACTACCTTTATTTCCATAAAATCCAGCCAAAATCAGATCATTATCTTTACCTTCAAAGAAGCTTACTTGATTAACTATTTTATTTTTTAATTTAATTTCAGCACCATTAATTTCTACACCTGATTCTGAAACTACTAATAATTCTAATTTGTAATTTGGTAAATCTTGTTTGTTTAATCTATCTTTTTCACCTGAAGGTAAAACCTCTGATAAAATAAAAGCAGAACCATTTTGATTTACTGCATAAGCAATGTTATTCATTTGACTTTCTGTATAAGGCATTTTAGCAGTTTTTTTCCATTCCACTTCCATGTTCTCATCAAACATATAAAAACCTATTTCATCTTTATTTACTTTATCGTTTCTAGATTCAGGTTTTTCTCTATAATAAATCATTAAATGTTTTTCATTGAAAGAAGGTTCAACTGAAAATTTATTTCCATCTCCACCTGTTACTTTTCCATTAACAGCAATGATTCTTTTACTTTTACCTATAAAATCTCCTTTTTCAAAATCAATTTCTCTAACAAAAAGTTGTTCCGTTTTATTTCCTTTATCCCAAGCAGAATAAAATAAATAATATTTATTAGCAAAATTATAAATGTTTTCAGTTACAAATCCTTTTTCAAAATCTTCATATACCTTAGAACTAGTCTGATTCAATGTGTTTTTTTGATATTTTTGGATAAAAACAGTTCCACCATCTACCTTAACAGATAAAATTTCTCCATCCTTACCATAATATGTTTTTATACCAGCATCAATAACATCATAGGGTGTACTTAATGAAAAATCGAAATCTTTTGATAATTTTATTTGAGAAAATAACTGGGAGCTTACAGTTAAGATTAAGGTTGCTAAAATTAGTTTTTTCATATTTTTAAAAATTTATGTGGGCAAAAGTAATCTTTTTTTTATGAGATAATAGGACAACAAAGTATATTATTTCTGAATTTACAAAAGCTTCTCTCGATGCATCTCTTGAACCTCCAATAGTTGAATTACCTTGATACTCTGCATAATCTTTCATTACGTTCCACGCTAATTCATGCGTATATTCAAAACGTTGAATCAAACCTTCTTTTACGATTTCAAATAATACATTGTTTAAATTCGGATTAAACTTAATGGAATTGAATGAATCACTTTTAATATAAGAAACAGCTTGCTCTAACTTTTTGAATGCTTTACTGAAATTAAAAAACAGATTTTCCCAACTTGAATAATTTTCTAAAATCAAAACAACTTCGGTTGATCATCGTCCGAAATATCCCATTCCATTGTATTGTCTCCATCCTCATCAGAATCTTCATCGTCATCTGAATCATCTTCCGAAATTTCTGGAACAACATCTTCTGGCCAAGGCTCTGTACCTTCTATAGGATGCTCTAAAACGATCTCTTTTACTTTTAATTTTGTAACTTGATTACCTTGAGCTTTTAAACCTTTGGTCTCAATCATATCTGCAATTTGCAATGTATTATCGGGTAGATTTTTGGTCTCTTTTAATAATTTATTATAAACAATACGAGCAACTGGACGATAAGCTGTTGAAACAACATCTAAATAAGAACCTTCTCCTTCACTAATAAAAGATACTTTTTTATCGGACGTAACTTCACATAAGAAACGTTTTACATAATGCATCTCTTTTTCACTATCGTAATAAACTGCGGAAATTGGTCGGTCTGAATGCCATTTTTCAATGTGAATCATATCTTCATCAAAATGATTCGAAATATCGAAATTCGTCAAACGATATTCTCCTGTTTTATAAAGCGTTAAGATCCTATCTGCACCTTTAAAAGAACCTAAGAATGTCCCTCTTCCATCGTCATTTAATCGACTTACAATTGGATCATACCAAATTTTACAAGCTGCTAATGTTGAACCACCAACTTCTTTTTGAGTAATTTTCTGAACAATTTCTTTCGTAACTCTATTTCCTGCTGATGTTCTTGCTTTAATCAACATATCCCCCATGTCTATATCAAAACGAAGACGCTTTAAATGTGGACGTGGACGCAACATTATCGTAACTACTTCTCTTTCACCATTCGGATGCACAGAGAAATACAACATTTTTGAACCTTTTGTTCCTTTTGTTAAATCGTATTCTGTATCTCGTGTAACACTACTTACATTGAAACGCTTCATCATTGTTGCACCACCCAAACCATCTTGATAGATTAAATGGTAAATCGTACGTTTATCCCCTTTCTTCCATACATCCGCATGAACGATTCCTTTTCCAACAAATTTCTTATCAGACACTTTGGTAATCATCATTTTACCAGATGCAAAGAATATAATAATATCATCAATTTCTGAGCAATCATTTATAGCTTCTGTCTTCTTTAAGCCATAACCAATGAAGCCTTCTTCATAATCAACATATAATTTACGATTCGCTATAATTACTTTTGAAGCCGTTATTGTATCGAAATGTTTGATTTCTGTTTTACGATCTCTTCCTTCTCCAAAACGTTTTTTCAAATCTTTAAAGTAGTCGATTACGTATTCGATTAGATTCGCTAATTTTTCTTTCACCGCCAACATTTCCTCTTCGATTTTCAATAAAGCTTCATC
>CALPSU020000319.1 GCA_943326315.2 Chryseobacterium gleum | reverse complement strand
TAAAACATATCCTAATGATATCGTTAAATATACAAAAGCTGGTTCACATTCTTTTCCTTCTGGACACACTTCAATGGCTTTTGCAACTGCAACTTCAATTAGCCTTTTATACCCAAAATGGTATATAATTGCTCCGTCTTTTATTTGGGCTTCTTCAATGGGTTATTCTAGAATGTATTTAGGAGTTCATTATCCATCAGATGTTATAGTTGGTGCGCTTATTGGATCAGGTTCTGCAATTGCTGCACATTATCTTTTTAAGTATATAAAGAAGAAAAGGATTGCAAAACATCCTGATAAAATCTAAAAGTAGACCCAGGATATTAGATTTTTAGATCGCGTTGCTTTTTAGACAAAAAAAAAACACACTTGAAAGTGTGTTTTTACATTTCTGTATCAAGTATATAAGTCTAATTTCTTTTATCTAAAAATCTAATGTCAAAAAAAATAAATTCTATCCAAATACTTTTTTCAACAATTCAGAAACTCTTGCTGCAGGATTTTTTCTAATAGCTAACTCTTGTTTTGCAATCTGAATAAATAAACCATCAATAGCTTTGTTTGTAGCATATTCTACTAAATCTGGATTCACTTTTTGAACTAATGGAATCATATTGTATGTTGTGAAAACGGTTGTCCAATATCGTGTAGCACCAACTTTATCTAGTGAATTACTAATGATAGGTTTAAATTTCTCGACTAATTGACTTCTCGTGTTAACACTTAAAAAAGTAGTAGCAGCATCTTCTTTTCCATGAAGAATATTCATAACATCTTTTAAAGTAAGGTTCTTTATTGCCGTAACGAATAAATCTTTAGATGCAATAGCAGCATCTTCAGCAGCTCTATTTATAGATTCTATAGCATCATCAACTTTTTTGCCTTGACCAATACTTCTAAGTTTTTCTTCTACATTCTTAGCTTCTGCAGGCATTGGTATTTTAATCTGTGGATCTTTGAAATAACCGTCTTTTTTAGAAAGTTGACTAACTCCGGTTTCAATTCCTATATTCAAAGCTTCTTTTAACCCTTTTGCAACTTCTTCTTCCGAAACCCCTATAGAAGATTTATTTGTATTTGTTGTAACTACTTTACCTACGCTTTTTAAACTTGGAAGCTGTGCTGTTGATAAAAATGAATTTCCTGTTAGAATAATGGAAATTAAATAAATTGCTTTTTTCATGATTTTATATTTTTTAATTTAATTATTATTTAGCATTTTGAATTATTTCATCAAGCAAACTTGGGTCCAAAAGTGTGGATGTGTCTCCAAAATTTGAAATTTCTCCTTCAGCAATTTTCCGAAGGATTCTTCTCATTATTTTTCCAGACCTTGTTTTTGGAAGGCCTGTAACAATTTGAATTTTATCTGGTTTTGCAATTTTCCCAATAAATTCACTTACAGAATCTGAAATTGACCTTATTATTTCAGGACTATTTTCACTATGATTTCTAATTACTACAAAAGCATAAATTCCTTGCCCTTTAATTTCATGTGGAAAACCTACAACTGCTGATTCAATAGCATATTTATTCTTATTAATTGCGTCTTCAATTTCAGCAGTCCCAAATCTATGACCTGAAACGTTTATTACATCATCTACTCTTCCGATAATTCTGAACATTCCATTTTCATCTCTTTTAGCCCCATCTCCAGTGAAATAATAACCATTATAATTCGAGAAATAGGTATTTTTGCATCTTTCATGATCTCCATAAGTTGTTCTTAACATTGAAGGCCAAGGAAATTTAATACATAGGTATCCTTCAGTATCTGCTTCGTGAATTTCTTTTCCTTCGTTGTCTAATAAAACAGGGTCAATTCCGGGTAATGGATAACCAGCATAAGTAGCCTTCATAGGAGAAATGCCCCCCAAACCAGACAACATTACTCCTCCAGTTTCTGTTTGCCACCAAGTGTCAATTAATGGACAATTTGATTTTCCAATTTTTTCATAATACCAATTCCAAGCTTCTTCATTAATTGGTTCACCAACTGATCCAATTAACTTTAAAGATGATAAATCTTGTTTTGTAACTAGGTTTTCATCATAAGACATCAAAGAACGAATAGCTGTTGGAGCGGTATAGAATTGGTTCACTTTATATTTATCAATTATTTGCCAAAAACGCCCCGCGTCTGGATATGTAGGTATTCCTTCAAAAATAACAGAAGTTGCTCCAGATAAAAGAGGTCCGTAAACAATGTATGAATGACCTGTAATCCAACCTATATCTGCGGTGCACCAAAAAACATCATTTTCTTCGTATTGAAAAACATTTTGAAATGAATATGCTGTGTAAACCATATAGCCTCCACAAGTATGTACAACACCTTTAGGTTGGCCAGTAGATCCAGAAGTATATAAAATAAAAAGCATATCTTCAGCATCCATTGACTCAGCTTCAAAATGTATATCCTGAAATTCAACAAGAGATTTATAATCAAGATCTCTGTTTTCTTTCATCGGAGGATTAGAATTTAAGCAATTTAATACAATTACTTTTTCTACAGAATCACACGTTTCTAAAGCTTGATCGACCATTGATTTCAGATCAACTTTTTTATCTCCTCTATTTAATCCGTCAGAAGTTATGACAACTTTTGCTTGAGCATCGTTAATTCTATCTGCTAATGCTTTAGATGAAAATCCAGCAAAAATTACAGAATGAACAGCACCAATTCGTGCACATGCTAACATGGAAATTACGGATTCTAGAACCATTGGCATGTAGATACATACTCTATCTCCTTTCTGAACACCTAATGACTTTAATCCATTAGAAAGTTTGCAAACTTCATGATATAATTCTTGATAGGTAATAGATTTTGAAATCTCGTCAGGATGATTTGCTTCCCAGTGAAATGCTATTCTAGTTCCATCTTTTTCAAGATGACGATCTAATAAATTTTCGGTGATATTTAATTTGCCGCCTTTAAACCATTCAATTTTAGGATCGTTAAAATTCCATTCTAAGATTGTATCCCATTTCTTTTTCCATTGAAATGTGGAAGCTATATTATCCCAGAATTCATCAGGTTGTGTAATGCTTTTTGTATAGTCACTTTGATATTGCTCGAAAGATTTTATTTTTAAATCCATTGTGTTTTTCTATGTCCCAAATATAAGAAATTAGAAATCTATTTTTGATTTAAATAACTATTTTTTTGAATGAATAGTTTTAGTAAACTCAGAAAGCGCAAGATTAAACTAACAAAAAAAAGCCCATGAACTGGGCTTTAATTTT
>CALPSU020000318.1 GCA_943326315.2 Chryseobacterium gleum | reverse complement strand
TTCTTAGAATAGGGTAAAATTAATTCTGATGGTAAACCATGCATGTCAATTCTCTTACTATATTTTGAGTAAGGAAAGGCAGCATAATTCAATAATATTGATTTTAAATTAATTTTCGGTTTAAAAAAGTTTAATTTACGCCCCTCTTTGTAACGAACTAATCCTGAAGATGTGCCAAACCAAAAATATCCTGCTTTATCAAAAAAACCAGAATTTAAGTTTGTCTCAATATCAACCAATCCTTCATCTACTCCAAAATGTGAGACTTCAGGTGAATTAATTTTGCTATTATTTAATATTGTATACAAACCGTTATTAGTTCCAACAAACATTTTTCCTCCCTTGAAATTTAAAAAAGTAATTAAATTAGAAGAAGGAATTGAAGAGAAAAACAAACGCCTTACGATTCCTTTTGAATAGATAAACAAACCTTCTTCAGTTCCAATCCAAATATTATTATTTAGATCTTTTTCTATACATGATATTGGTTTTTGTATTTGGGTTATTTCTTTAAAAAGATTTTCTCTGTATACAAAAAGTCCTTTAGAGGTACCGCAAAACAAAACATTATTTAGGTATTCAAAGTCTCTTACTGTACCAATATTTTTCGATTTTATTAAATATTTAAATTCTCCATCTTTATACTTAGTAACTCCTTCAGATCCACCTAAATACATTTGATTCGTTCCTATTTTATAAAGCGTTGTTACTGCGTCGCCTGGAGTACCATCTTGCTTATAAAAATAAGTTATTTTTTCATCTGGCGACATTTTCACTAAACATCCATCTGTTCCAAACCAATTGTATCCATTTATGTTAAACGCGGAAGTCCAAACTCTCTTATTTAACAATTCATAAGGTTTGACAACTCCATTTTTAGACATTTTATTTAAACCTTTATCAAAGGTTCCAAACCACAAATCTCCAGATTTATCTTGATTTACATTCAAAATCAAATCGGAAGAAAATCCATTAATCGTATTGAAATAAACAAAATCTTCACCAGGAAATCGCAACAATCCTTTTCCAGATGTCCCGAGCCAAATATTGTTATAATGATCTTCATAAATTTTACTAATAGCACATTCTGGCAACCCTCTAGATTCATTAATAACAGAAATATTTTTACTCTTGTCAATTTTTAAAATACATGTTTCTGCATTTATCCAACAATTACTTTTTGAGTCTACAAATGAATTTCTAAGAAGCAAATTATCATTCCCAAGTTGAATTTTTGAAGAAGAATTACCCTCTGGATTTAGAAGATGTAGGCCATTTTCAAATGTTGTTATTATAATATTTTCATTCCAGATTTTCAGACTTGAAATATTATAATTATTTAAACTTTTAATTTTAATATATGACACCAAATCATTGGTAAAATAAATCCCATTTTTTGTTGCAATATATAACCTATTTTTACAAACTAATAAATCTCTAACATTTGAAATTTCAGAATTTTGATTTTGTAATTTCAGTAATTTATTTTTATTAATTTCAAATATACCACCTCTATTTGTGGCTATTAATGTTTTTCCCTTGAATTTAATAATACTTTTAATTAAAAAAGATTTGTCATCTCCTTTAAATCCCCATTTTTTAAAAGTAGAACCATTGTATAAAGTTACACCACCTTCATGCCCTATCCATATCTCATCTTCAATCAATGTTAAAAACGAAATTCTATTATTTAGCAAACCAGATTCTGAAGAAAAAGTAACAAAATTTTTACCATTAAACTTAGCTAAACCTCCAAGAGTACCAATCCATAAGTAACCATCAGAATCTTGAGTAATTGCAGTTACTTGTGATTGGGGCATTCCTTCACTGGTACTATATTCTACAAAAGAAACCTTTTGAGATAAACCTACAAAATGAAAATAAGAGACTAGAAAAAAAAGTCGAATAAAATTCATTTAATAAGTATCTTTTAGCATTTTTACAAAATCGGAAACTCTATTTCTAGCTACAGGTACCTGTAATCCATTTTTTAAAACAGCAAAATGACCATCTTCATGAAGATAACCAGTTAATCTATTAAGATTTATAATGTGAGACTTGTGAATTCTGCAAAATTTTGAAGGATCTAAAATATTTTCGTACACCTTCAAAGTTCTAGTATCAAGATACCTAGTTCCATCTTCAAAATAAATTGTAGTGCAATTTCCACTTGCTTCAAGATTAACAATAGTATCATCTTCAATTATCTTTAAACCTTTTGTATGACTTATAGCAATCCTATTATTTGGTTTATTTTTTATTATAGTATTTGAAAGATTTCTAAGAGAATTGAAATAAGTTGGGAAATTTTGAGGGTGATCTAAATATATTTTTTTTGTTTCAACTAACTTAGAAACTGAAATTATCAACTCATCTATGTCGATCGGTTTTAACAAATAATATGCTGCATTTGCATTAAAAGCTTTAATTGCAAAATCTTTAAACGCAGTAACAAAAACGACTAAAAAATCTTGTTCTTCAACTTCATTTAATAATTCAAACCCTTCCGATCCCGAAGGCATTCTTATATCTAAAAAAACTACATCTGGTTTTGAAGTTTCAATTATAGCTTTAGCCTGTTCTTTCCTAGAAGCCTCACCAATAACTTCAATTTCGGGACAAAACTCCTCTAACAAAAGAATTAAGTTTTTCCTAGCAAACTCTTCATCGTCTACAATTAACGCTCTTAATTTCATAATATCTAGTTTGGATTAAAATTATTGCTCCTGCAAGTTAGTCTAAAATATAAATTAAATATTCAATTATAATATTTATTAAAACCAATCAAATAAACATTGTGTCATTTTACAAACATATTTTTTCATTTAACTCAATTTATATACCAAATAAAAATATTTTGCTTTAACATAGAAAACTTGATAACTCAGAAATAACTTTTTCTGAATCTTCAATATGAGCCATATGTCCAACATTTTTTATCACTACTAGCCTTACATTAATTTCGGACAAACTACTAATCATGATTTCGAGAGGTGAAATATTATCTATTTCACCTTGCAAAATTAAAAAGTCTTTCGAGAAAGCTTCTAAAATATTTTTAGAATTCTTACGATTTCTCATAGCTAATGAAGCATATGAGATTGAATGAGCATCTAATTTAATTGCTTCATTAGTCAGCATATTAATTTCATTTTCAAATTTGGTTTTTTCTGAAAACAATCCAGGTATAGCGGTTTGAATAAATAATTCTTTATTTAAAAAAATGATATTTAAAATACGTAATCTATCTCTTT
>CALPSU020000317.1 GCA_943326315.2 Chryseobacterium gleum | reverse complement strand
CCATTCTCGTATTTCCAAGAAAATTCACCATTACAAAGCTTTGAATAAGTTGAATCGGTATAAAATGAATTATCTGAAAGATTTTCAACTTGTGAAAATGTATTAAAACTGATAATTACAAAAAGTAAAAATTTACATAAATTTGAAAAATTCATAAAATTATTTTATGTTAAAGATATGAAATTAATTAATTTAGAGGACGATTGATAAATCTCATTTATAAATTTTAATTGTTTAATTGTTGTTTTCTTTTATTAGTATGAATCAAGAAACAAGAGATGAATTGGTTGCTTTGGCAAATGCTAGAATGCCTTTTGGTAAATATGAAGGTAGATTTTTAATCGAAATTCCTGAGAATTATTTAGTCTGGTATAAAAATAAAGGTTTTCCAGTTGGAAAATTAGGGAAACAATTAGAGCAAATTTTAGAAATTAAGATGAATGGACTAGAACCATTAATTTATAAATTGAAAAATATGTAATTATTTAGTTTTTTGATTATCATTGTTTTAAGTCATAACTAGTTATCTAATTGTTAATAACTTTATTTTTTTTGTTGATAACTGTAACATTTTAAAAAGAGTGCCGTAAATGGGCATGTATTCAAAATTTATAGTTATGAATGTTACAACAGAAAATATGATAAATAATTCGATAAAAATAGCAGAGTATAAATTGAACCAACATAAAGTTCAAGGTGTGAAAAGTACATTAGATGTTTTTCAAGTTGCTCAATTAATGGATACCATTAAATATGGTGAGTCGGTAAAATTACCTCAAAATAGTTCTATCTTCTATAATATTAGTGCGAACTAAAAAAGATTGAAGATTGATGTTGAATGTTTGATAGTTATACTTTACAATCAAACATTCAATATCCATTTTCATTTATTGACAAATCACTCCAGAACCAATCAATTCTTCCCCTAAGTACCAAGCAGCAAATTGTCCAGGTGTAATTCCTTTTTGTTTTTCTTCAAATAGAATGTACAGACCAGTATCTTTTTTTATCAATGTAGCTTTTTGTAAAGCCTGACGATAACGAATACGTACTAACAATTCTAAATGTTCATTATCATGTAATATGTATTTTTTATTAATATAATGAATTGAATCATTATCAATAAAAAGAGCATATCTATTTAATCCTGTATGATCTTCAGTTTGTCCGGAATAAACGGTATTTGTAACTGTATTAATTCCAATCACAAAAGAAGGCATAGGTCTTCCTCCAATATGTAAACCTTTACTTTGTCCGATAGTATAATAATGTGCGCCTTGATGGGTTTCAACTTTATTTCCCATCGATTCTTCATAGTGAAAAGGAGAAGCTAAAATTTCAACATTTTCAGCAATTGGCTCAATTTTATTATAATTAATAAATTGTTCGTTTGATTCTGGGATTTCAATAATATTACCTTTTTTAGTTTTTAATTTTTGTTGTAAGAATTGAGGTAAACTAATTTTCCCAACAAAACAAAGTCCTTGGGAATCTTTTTTGTCTGCTGTATGAAGTCCAATTTTTCTAGCTATCTCTCTTACTTCTGGTTTTAATAATTCACCAATTGGAAAAAGAGATTTGCTTAATTGTTCTTGATTTAATTGACATAAAAAATAGGATTGATCTTTATTAGGATCTTTTCCTGCTAATAAACCAACAGTTCCGTCTTCGTGATCAATTCTTCGGCAATAATGACCAGTAGCAACAAAATCAGCGCCTAATTCTAATGCTGCTTTTAGAAAAACATCAAATTTTATTTCCCGATTACAAAGTACATCTGGATTTGGAGTTCTTCCCGATTCATATTCTTTAAACATGTAATCAACGATGCGTTCTTGGTAATCTTTGCTTAAATCGATTACTTGAAAAGGAATGTTTAGTTGTTCAGCAATTAATAAAGCATCATTAGAATCGTCAATCCACGGACATTCATCTGAAATCGTAACACTTTCGTCATGCCAGTTTCTCATAAACATTCCTATAACTTCATAGCCTTGCTCTTTTAATAAATATGCAGCAACGCTAGAATCAACTCCTCCTGATAATCCAACTACAACTCTTTTCATGATTGCAAAATTAGTCAACTAAAACGACTAAATACTTGGAAACTTTCCAAAAGTTTTTAGGATTATTTATACTAATTTTTGTATTTCTTCCGATCAACTTTAATGAGTAAGAAGAAGAGGGATGGTCAGAAATAAATTTAATTTTTGAACCTTCTACAAGAATTTCATTTGTATTTGAAATATCAATTTTATTGAAATATTCTTCGTTGAAATTTTCTAATAATTTTGTTTTCTTATCAAGTCCAAGAAATCCATTTTTCTTTTGAATTACTTTATTATCAAATAGTTCTTTAAAAGTACCGTATGCATAATAACCTGTATTAATCTGTTCGGTTAACTCGTCAACAATTGCTTCTTGGTTTACATAAGAGTCGAAAAGTTGTTCATAATCTGTAGTTTTTTCATTTATTTCAGCCCTTAGAATTTCAATCTCCTGATCTTTAAAATCCATTTCTTTAATTAATCTTTCGATCATATTTTCTAATTCCTTAATTCGTAAACCGCTTTTTTTTAGTTCATTGTTTAAAGAATTTACTTTTCTTCCATTTTCTATCCTCAAAAAATTTATATGCTTTATTTCTTGAATAATGTAAGCTTTATCGTCTTCTGTTATTTCTGGATTTTCAGATTTAATTTTGATTTCGTTCTTTTTTAAATCTATAGCTTCTAAATTGGCTTGAATTTCATCAAAAAAATTCAAGGATTCATTAATTAAATCATCTCTCATTTTCTGATCCATTTTTAATTGACTAAGTTCCCCTCTTAATTCAGCAATTTTTTCTAAGTCATCTGAATTTGATTTAGAGACTTTTTCTTGACAAGAAAGTATTGTGAAAGAAAATAGTGTTATAATAAAAAAGAAGCGCATAATTTGATACAATTTTGGATTGGAAAAGTACAAAACTACAATTCAAATTCTATCTTTGATAAAAAAAAGGTAATTATGTTTAAATCATCATCATTAACAATTGTTTTTTCAATTTGTACGCTTTTAGTTTTCGGACAAAATATTAATTATAAACTTAAAATGTCACGACCACAATCTCATTATTTTGAGGTTGAAATGGTTGTTTCAGATTTAAAAGCATCAACTTTTGAAGTTAAAATGCCTGTATGGGCGCCTGGCTCTTATCTAGTAAGGGAGTTTTCTAAAAATGTAAATTTAGTAAAAGCCTTCGATGAAAAAGGAAAGGAGTTGG
>CALPSU020000316.1 GCA_943326315.2 Chryseobacterium gleum | reverse complement strand
GTTCCAATAACTGTTGAACACGTTTATTTAGATGAAAACGAAAAAAGACAAGCAAAATCATACGTTGTAGACACAGATGAAGGACCAAGAGCTGGAAGCACATTAGAATCTTTAGGAACTTTAAAGCCTGTTTTCGCGCAAGGAGGTTCTGTAACTGCTGCAACTTCTTCTCAAACTTCTGACGGCGCTGCATTTGTGTTAGTAATGTCTGAAAAAATGATTGAAGAATTAGGTTTAAAACCTATTGCAAGATTAGTGTCTTATGCAGTCGTAGGATTAGATCCTAAATACATGGGAGTTGGACCAATTGAAGCAATTCCATTAGCAATTAAAAAGGCAGGATTAAAAATAGAAGACATCGATTTATTTGAATTAAACGAAGCGTTTGCTTCTCAATCAATTGCAGTAATTCGTGAAGCAGGATTAAATCCAGACATCGTAAACGTAAATGGAGGAGCTTTAGCTTTAGGTCACCCACTTGGTTGTTCAGGAGCTAAATTAACAGTTCAAATTATGAACGAATTGAAAAAACGCAATAAAAAATACGGAGTAGTAACGATGTGCGTAGGTACAGGTCAAGGTGCTGCTGGAGTTATTGAAATGTGTTAAAACAGTAAACTATTCATAAAGAGCTGATTAGTAAAATTACTAATCAGCTCTTTTCTATTAACCCTTATTGTGTTACAATAATTTTATAAACTAACCCTTATTTTATAACTAAAAATTAAATAATTAACCCTTATTATATTGCAAATATATTTAAAATTAACCCTTATTATTGATTTAAATCAAAACAATTAAACTATCTTTGTTATAGAATGATGGTTTATAACACCTAAAAAGAATTAAAATGTTTTACAGAAAGATACTTACAGACTTAGAAAAATGGAGAACTTCAGACTCAAGAAAACCAATGATCATAAGGGGTGCGCGTCAAGTTGGAAAAACTACAGTCGTAAATGAATTTGGCAAACAATTCAAACAATATATCTATTTAAACTTAGAAAACCCAATAGATAAAGAACTATTTGAGGGTTACACAGATATCCATTCATTAACAGAAAAAATATTTTTCGCTAAAGAATTAAAATTAGAATACCTGAAAGACACATTACTTTTTATAGATGAACTACAAGAGGCTCCAAAAGTAGTGAACTTATTACGCTACTTTAAAGAAGAAAAAGGCGATCTACCAGTAATAGCGGCAGGTAGTATGTTAGAGACACTATTAGGTAAAAACATAAGCTTTCCAGTAGGAAGAGTTCAATTTAGAATATTAAGACCAGTATCTTTTGAAGAATTTTTAGGAGCACTCAATGAAAATATGTCTTTAGAGCAGCTTCAAAAAGTACCATTAAATGACTATGCTTATAGTAAAATATTATCTCTTTTTCATATATATGCATTAATAGGTGGAATGCCTGAAATAGTAAATCATTATGCTAAACATAGAGATATAACAGCATTAGGAGATATCTATAACACGTTATTAGAATCATATATAACCGATGCTGAAAAATACTCAAGATCAAAAGAAGAACTGCAATTAATACGATTTACAATACAACAATCAATACAATACGCAGGAAAAAGATTCACCTTTGAAGGATTTGGAAATGGAAAATATAAATCCAGAGAAATAGGCGAAACACTCCGAACACTTCAAAAAACACATTTATTACAATTAATATACCCCACAGTAAGCTTTACAATACCAGCGATAGAAGATTATAAAAAATCTCCACGTTTACAATTCTTAGACAGCGGATTACTGAATCATTTCGTAGGTTTAAAAAATGAAATATTAGGAACAAAAGACCTAAATTTAGTTTATCAAGGAACATTAATAGAGCATTTAGTGGGGCAAGAAATACTATCCTATCAAACATTTCCTTTAAATAAATTACACTACTGGGTTCGACAAAAAAATAACTCGTCAGCAGAAGTTGATTTTGTTTATCCATTCGAAGGAAAAATAATACCCATAGAAGTGAAATCGGGAAGCATAGGAAAAATAAAATCCTTACAATTATTTATGAACGGATCTCCACTCAATTATGCCATACGTTTTTACGCAGGAAAATTTAGTTTAGACAAAGTACAGACACAAGAAGGAAAAACATTTTACTTACTCAACCTACCCTATTTTTTGGCTTCTCAATTAGAACAATACATACATTGGCTACACAACAATCTACCTCAAGAAGAAAATGAAGTAATAAAATTAGAAGATCCTAAAGTAGGGTATAAAACCACTAAAAAAGAAATAAAATTAGACCTCAAAAATCTTCCCGAAAAATATCTTTCCATATTAAAATACTGCGAAACAGAACCCAAAAAAGGTAAAGATATAATAGAAGAATTATTAGGTTTGACCTATCAATCTAGAAATAAGAAAATATTTATAAAACCATTATTAGATTTAGGATTAATCGATTATACGGATAAAGAATTTTTAAAAAGTAAAAAACAAACATATCACGTAACAGAATTAGGTAAATCCGTTCTCTAGTAATCCAATTTCAATCAATCTAACTAGCATTTATTAATTTATTTTGGCTATATCTATACATTCCTAAAAAGTTAAAGCCGAATATAAATGAAAATAATCTTACTTAATTTCTATTCATCAAAAAACAATTGTAATTTGAAATTTTGATTTAACTTTAACAAAAGTTGAATTAAAATGGCAAAACAACACAATTACAGTCTAAATATAAAATGGACAGGAAACAAAGGAGAAGGTACAACTCGTTACGATGCTTACGATAGAAGTTATATCATTTCAGGTGAAAATAAAGTGGATATTTTAGGTTCTGCAGATACACCATTTAGAGGTGATATAACAAAATACAATCCTGAAGATTTACTTTTGGCTTCAATTTCTTCTTGTCATATGCTTTGGTATTTTCATTTATGTGCTGATGCTGGAATAAATGTTACAGATTACATAGACAACCCAACTGGAATTTTAGTTCAAAATGAAACAGGAAGTGGTTCCTTTTCAGAAGTAATACTAAATCCAATTGTTACTGTAAGTGAACGATCAATGATTGAAAAAGCAAATCTACTTCACGAAAAAGCAAATCAATTTTGTTTTATTGCGAATTCTGTCAATTTCAAAGTAAAACATAATCCAACTTGTAATATTTAAAAGGTAAATTATATGTCATTTTTCCAAAAAGATTTCCTTGATTTCTTCATTGAATTAGCACCTAACAATAATAAAGATTGGTTTGATCTAAATCGTAAACGATATGAAAATTCAGTAAAGGAACC
>CALPSU020000315.1 GCA_943326315.2 Chryseobacterium gleum | reverse complement strand
CCCCCTCCAAAGGGGGAAGAAGAAATTATCTCAATTTCAATGTGACGATTGTAACAACCGCTAACAACACGGCTACAATCCAAAATCTTGAAACAATTTTCGCTTCATGCAATCCTTTTTTCTGATAATGATGGTGCAGCGGTGCCATTAAGAAAATTCGACGTCCTTCTCCAAAACGTTTCTTTGTGATTTTAAAATAGGTTACTTGCATTACAACCGATAAATTCTCTATTAAGAAAACGCCACATAATACTGGGATTAATAATTCTTTACGTATAACGATTGCAAATACAGCTATGATTCCTCCTAAAGCCAAACTTCCTGTATCCCCCATGAAAATTTGAGCTGGGTAAGAATTGTACCATAAAAAACCTATACATGCACCAACAAAAGCTGCTATGAAAATCACCATTTCCTCCGCTAGAGGTATATACATTACGTTTAAGTAATCTGCAAAATGTACGTTTGAACTTACATAAGCTAAAACTGCAAGTGCAATACCAATTATCGCTGAAGTTCCTGTGGCCAATCCATCTAAACCATCTGTTAAATTTGCTCCATTTGAAACTGAAATTACAATTAGAATTACAACTGGAATAAACAACAACCAACCGTAAGAACTATTTCCAATTAAGTCTGAATAATTAAATTCATTTCCTTTTACAAATGGAATCGTAGTTGTCATAGCATTTGTTTTGATCCATTGTGTTTTTCCGTCTTTAGTTATATCAGAATGCTCATGGGTTACTATCGTTTCGTGTGCTTGTAATTTGTAATTCATAGGAACTTGTTTATGAACTTGAACATCGTTACTGAAATACAAAATTCCTCCTACTAAAATTCCAACTCCAATCTGACCGATAATTTTGAACCTTCCTTTTAATCCTTCTTTGTTCTTTTTAAAAACTTTGATATAATCGTCAAGAAACCCTATTGCACCTAGCCAAACCGTCGAAACTAACATTGTAATAACATATACATTATGTAATTTCGCAAACAATAAGGTTGGGATTAATATTGCTCCTAGGATAATTAAACCACCCATTGTAGGTGTTCCTTGCTTTTCAACTTGTCCAGTTAAACCTAAATCACGAACAGTTTCACCAATTTGTTGACGACGTAATAAATTAATAATTCGTTTACCAAAAAAGATAGAAATTATCAAAGAAGTAATCAAAGCCATTGCCGCTCTGAAAGAAATAAAATTGAATAGTCCTGCTCCTGGGACATTCATTGAATCAAGATATTTGAATAAATAGTATAACATTACTTCTCCAGTTTATTAAATAATTCAGTTACTAATTCCATATCATCGAAGTGATGTTTCACTCCTTTGATATCTTGGTATTTTTCATGCCCTTTACCTGCTATTAATAGAATATCTCCTTTTTGAGACATAGAAACAGCAGTCTTTATTGCTTGCTCACGATCGACAATTGAAAGTGTTTTTTTGAAATGTTGACCTTCCACTCCAGCCATCATTTCTTCAATAATTACATTTGGATCTTCTGACCTTGGGTTATCTGAAGTAATAATTACTTTGTCACTTAACTCACAAGCAATAGCAGCCATTTTAGGACGTTTCAATTTATCCCTATCTCCACCACACCCAATAACAGTAAACACTGTTTCGTTTCTAGTTCTAATGGATGAAATTGTTTTTAATACATTTTCTAATGCATCAGGAGTATGTGCATAATCTACGATTGCTGTCACGCCGCCATTACTTGTTGTATATTGAAATCTTCCTTCTACAGATTCAAGCGCACTTAAAGCTGTTAAAATCTCTAATTTATCTTCCCCTAATAACTCGCTTACTGCGTATACAGTGACTAGATTATATGCGTTAAAATCTCCTATAAGTTTTGACCAAACCTCTGTTCCACATAAATTTAACACCAAACCTGAAAATTGATTTTCAAGTACTTTTACTTTAAAGTCAGCCGGTGATTTCAAAGCATAAGTATGTTTACTTGCTTTTGTATTTTGTAGAATTACCATTCCATTTTTATCATCCGCATTCGTTAATGCAAAAGCACTTGTTGGTAGTTCGTCAAAAAATGATTTTTTTACTCTAATATATTCTTTGAATGTAGAATGGTAATCTAAATGATCGTGTGTTATATTCGTAAAAACAGCTCCTTTAAACATTAATCCACTTATTCTATGTTGATGGATTGCATGTGAACTAACCTCCATAAAACAATGTGTACACCCAGATTCAACCATTTCATTCAATAATTCATTCAATGCAACAGGGTCTGGAGTTGTATGCGTTGCTGGAATACTAAAATCTCCTATTTTGTTAACTACTGTAGAAAGTAAACCACATTTGTATCCTAATTTTGTAAATAAATTGAATAATAATGTAGCAGTAGTTGTCTTTCCGTTTGTACCAGTAATACCAACTAATTTCAATTTATCCGATGGATGATTGTAGAAATTTGTTGCCATTAAAGCCAAAGCTTTTGAAGAATTGTCCGTTACGATTACAGTTACATTCGAAGGAACTAAAACTTCTTGTTCAACAATGACTACTTTACAACCATTATCAATAACTGAATCAATAAAATTATGACCGTCAACAGAAGTTCCTTTAATTGCAATAAAAACACTTTCTGCACTCGCTTTACGAGAATCAAAAACAATTGCTTGTATTGCAACATCAATTGAGCCACTCATAGAAAGAATGGTAACTCCAGAAAGTATGTCCTTCAGTGTCTTCATTTTATTTTAGAATTAATTCAATTAAACCTCCATTAAAAGCAGGTGTTCCCCATGGAGAAGATTGTTTCACAACGGTACCATATCCACGAATATCAACGTTCATACCTATTGATTCAATCAAATAAACAGCATCTTTTGCACTCATACCTATTACATTTGGAACAACCCCTTTCGAAGAACTTCTTTTAGTAAATTCTACCGTTTTTCCATTGGATGTTGTATTTACCCATTCGTCTTGAACTTTATCCGAAAAAGGAATATGTAATTTCGTTAAAACAGTTTGCAAGTCATGAAAATTTCCATCTTTTGAAACTGGAGTATCTTTAACTTTTATCTTTTTCTCATTTACTGCTTGGTGATATCTCAAACTTGTTGCGTAAACTTTATTAGCAATAGCAGCGAAAACAGTTCCAGAAACAGATGCGCCATATATGTTTTCTCCTGAAGCAGCAATAGAAACTATGCATGAATAAATTGGATTTTTAACAGGGAAATATCCTACAAACGATGCTAAATATTTTTTCTCTCCTTTTGCACCATAATGCATATCGTCGTT
>CALPSU020000314.1 GCA_943326315.2 Chryseobacterium gleum | reverse complement strand
TTTTGGGCATAATTTCACTGTTAATTTAACGAATTCAACTGGATTTGGTGAAACTCAATTTATTCCTTATACTTTCCAAGATTGGTCAAAAGGACAATTTAGGCTTGGTTTCTGTATTGGAAGAAAATACATGAAAGGATAATAACTAAAACATACTCAATTATGAAATTTAGAATATTGTTTTTTGTCTTTGTAGGATTGATTTCTGCTAAATTGTTACTCGTCTCTTGTGCAAAAGAAAAGACAGCTGCTCCAGTAATTATTAATCAAATTGTTTTGACTGCTGAATGTCCAGATACTATTTTTTATTCAACATCAATCAAACCTTTCGTTGATATTACATGCGCTACCACTGGTTGTCATGATGCAAGCTCAAGCGCTGGGGGATATGACTTGACGACTTATGATAAAGTTTCTTTAAATGCTACCTCAATTGTAAATTCTATGAAGCCGGGTCATACGCCTGCACAAATGCCAATAGGTACTAGTTCAACTAATGACACAATAATAAAACTATTCAATTGCTGGATAGGTCAAGGAAAATTAAATAATTAAAAATAATAAATAAGAAAAGAAATGAAAAAAATATTTTATCCCCTAGTTGCTGGCGTTCTTTTGTTGACTTCTGCCTTTGTTTCAGTTGTTCAAACGGAATGGAAAATTAAAGATGATTTTTCTATTAAGTTTATAAGTAAAGATCCATCCGGTGCATTTAAAGAATTTACAGGAACAATAAAATTTGATGAAGCAGATTTAGCTACTTCGAAGTTTGATTTATCTATAGCAGTATCTTCTATTAGCACGGGAAATGGAATGATGAATAAAAAAGCCCAGATTGAAGAATGGTTTAATTCAGTTAAATATCCAGCTATTACATTTGTTTCTACTAAAATTGAAAAATCCACAACAGGATATTCAATTACTGGAAATTTAAAATTGAAAGGCACATCAAAAGCTGTGAAAATTCCTATGGTATATACGAAATCTGGTGAAACAGCGAAATTTACGGGCGCTTTTAACGTTAAAAGGACAGATTATAAAATTGGTCATGCAAGTGAAGCGGTGCCAGATGTTATGAAAATTGAGTTTAGTGTACCCGTTTCTAAAAAATAATATTATGTTTAAAAATGTTTTTTTACTTTCGATATCATCTTCTTTGTTTTCAACTGTTTTCAGTTATGTTTATATGAACATTTATTTCCATAAAATTGTTGATTTTTCAGAACCCTTCGGAATTACAGCTGTATTTATAAACAATTTAATTGCATTTATGATTGGGTTTTTTGTATTTTTAGGGATTAAGAAGCTCATAAAAAAAGAAAGTATTTCTGAATTTACATTTAATCTGTTAGTTACTATGATTACTTTCATGTCTATTTTCCACGTTTTACAAATGACAGATCCAGAATTTAAAAATGAAGAAGCAGGTGTTATGATAGATTATTATAAATGTTATTTGATGCCTCTACTTTTTTTTCCAGCCTTGTCGTGGTTTGTTTTAAAACCAATTTTCATAAAAAATAATTATTTCAAAATTTTATAGTGTTAACTTAATCATAAAAAAATGAAAAAAAATTACATTATCTTATCAGTGATTGTTTTATCGGCAGGAGTTTTTTCTTTTCAGAAAAATGAAGAGACCTCAAAAATATCAAAATTACACATTTTAAACTCTGGAGGTAAAAATGGTTTATTTGCAGGTGCTCCTGGAGATGCTAATTGTACAGCATGCCATTCAGGAACGGCTCAATCTGGCTCATCAGTGAATACATTAACAATTGCCTCAGGTATAACACCTGTTTCTTCCTATACAGTTGGGAGCACTTATAATGTTGCTTTAACGATGTCGGGTAACCCACTTAGAACAGGTTTTCAAGCAGTTGCAATGAACAGTTCTAATTCTATGGTAGGAACTATAGCTGCAGTTTCTGGTACACAAATACTTACTCCTGGAAGAGTTACACATACATCTTCTACACCTGTAAATTGGGTATGGACATGGACAGCTCCAGGAACGGATGTTGGTGATGTGACATTTTATGTTGCAACATTGTCGGGTCAAGGCGCTACAAATCAGACTGGTGGTGACATTGTATATTTATCTCAAACTGTTTTAGCTAGTCCTTCAGCAAATTTGCTCGAAAAACTTTCAGATAAATATAACTTTACAGCAGGTTATTCTTCTTCTAGTAATTCAGTTGTTATGGATTTCAATTCGTTGGTTTCTGGAGAAATGTATTTCAATTTAGTTGATATGAATGGTCGTTCAGTTTTCACGCATGATCTAGGACAATCAGTTATTGGAAAAAATAGTGAAAAAATTATTTTACCAGAAGATCTTAAAAATGGAATGTATGTTGTGAATATGTTTGTAAACAACAATGTAATGGAGAAAAAAATAATGATTCAAAAATAGATGAGAAAGTAGATTTTTAGATACTAGAAATTAGACAAAATTATAAAACCTCAGTTATTTGATAACTGAGGTTTTAATTTTAAATGAATTATTTTTTAATCTAACACCTAAATTTAAACACCCAATCTTCTGATTACTAAACCATTTATTTTTTTAAATAATTGGAAGGGGGAATATGTTCTCCATTCAATATCTTGAAGTTCACCTCCCATTACAAAATAGTTATCTATGTTTATTCTTTGAAATTCATTTATAACGTGTTCATGAAAATTAACAGCAACTACCCATCCATCTTCCACATCATCTAACCATTCTTCGTAGTAACAATCATCCGAGTAATGAAAATTCAAGACATTTTCTCCGATTAAAATAAATTTATTTATGCCTACATTTATCATTGGCTCAATAATATCTCTTTTGAACGTCATAATATCATTTTCAATCGCATCATTCCATTCTCCAAGCAATTCAATAATTGCATATCCATCTTCATATTCAGTGTATAGTATTTTTAAAAACAAAGTGGGAGATTCCATTGAATCCCATTGAGGATGAATATAGAAATTATATACAGAATTGTGAAATTCAAATTCACTGTACTCTTGGTTATAAAACGGAGACACCGGGTCATCTGACGCGATATAAAGATTTCTCCACTCAAAAAAAGGTTCGACTAAATGCATACATCAAAATTAATTTAACTTTGGTAAATTATCGTCTTTTACTTTAAATTTATTCATTACTTTTATACAGCAAATCAATACTTTTCTTTAAAGTAAAATTCATTAAAAAATTTAAGATTATGAAAATTAAATTCTTTATATCTTTATTCACGGCAACAATGTTAGTAGTTTCTTGTGGAAGCAACAAT
>CALPSU020000313.1 GCA_943326315.2 Chryseobacterium gleum | reverse complement strand
TCAACATTTATAATTTTCAAATTTCCACATGCATCATACGTATTAAAAGCCAATAATATAGTTTCAATACCTTCATGAATTCTATCACCAAGAGCAGAAAATGTAATTTGTTTTGAGGTTTCTCCTGCAAGGAAAATAATAGAAGAAGGGATTGGAGGAGAATAATCTATTCCTGGTGTTGCTGAACCTGTAACATTTATGGGGAAAGTAGCAGCTGGTAAATTATTACCACTTCTCGTAATTGTTATCGTATTTGAAACACACCCTTCTGCTAATAATTTATCGTCTCCATAAGGGTTACTTGAAAGCGCATTTCCAATTTTTATATCTACATCTGCTTTTAAACTATTTGCCTCTAAGAATATACCTGAATCATAAATTCCATCTTGCACATCTGCAATTGCTAGAATTAAATGGTATGTTTGTCCACATTGCACTTTAGAAACCGCTGTTAAAACTTTCGTAAAACCATCGTATTGTATATAATTTGTGGAAGAATTATACGGTGCCTGTGAACCATCCCCATTTGTAACATAATATGTACTATTCGTAATTGGATTTACATTATTAATCGAAACGTTAGATCCTGATGGAAGTAAAGCAATATTTTGTTGACCACTAATGCCGGGTCCCGAAATAAAAAATGCAAAAATATCATTATAACCACTATTGTTAGGTGGGGCAAATTCAGGATATTCTTCAGATCCAAAAACATACTTAAAACGCACAGTGTCAGACTGTGGTATAAAATCTAATTGCAAATATGCTGCATTTAATGTGGTGTATCCTGTGCCAGATATTAGATTGTCTAATAAACTAAATCCGGCAGTCTTATTATCAACACCCGAACTAGCCTTGTTGTTTGGTCCTTGTGGTCCATCTCCATTATTCAAAACTGTTCCAGTAGTAAAAACAATCCCTGAAGAAATACCTAAATTTGTATTATTAGCTGTAAACGAACCAATCGAGCTAGGAGATCCTGTAAACTGTATATTTGAAGCTGTTACACCTGGCCCTAGAAAAACATTTTGAACTAAACTTGCTGGAGATTGAGCTGTACTTGTCACCAACTGCCCAAAAGAACAATTTACTATAAAAAGTAATAATGTAGTAACAATATATTTCACACTTTGATAAAAACGTAAAAATTAGCAAATTGTTGCAATATAAGGGGTATTTATTGCAAAATCTAATGTTTAACAAATTGATAACAGCTTTTATTTAATCAAAAAAGCATAGACTTCAATCGTTATACTCATTTCGTAACAACCTATCTTTAATATCTTCCAAATTTTGAAGTTTTTTAGGTCTTCTTGTTTCGATTGCTGTTTTTGTGAAATAACGATGATTTGATAAAAATTGAACTTGTAACTCATCCCATTTTCTATCACTATCTATTTTACCATGCTCCCTTAATTCTACTCTCAAACGGTCTGCAATTTCATGAAAATCGCTTCTCCCTAAATAGTCTAAATCTGCATCACAAATGATTTCTTCTAATTTGTTTTTCGGAAGATGAGGAATTTGTGTCACATAAATCAAATCTTTAATTATAGCTATATGGTGATCTGTATAACCATATTTCGGAAGAATTTCTTCTGCCATTCTTGCGCCAATTGGCTCATTTTTATCGTATTGTTCTACAAAGCCAGCGTCGTGATAGGAAGCTGCTGATTTTAATAAAAACAATCCTTCATCCGTTACATCTTCTGTTAGAGCCAAGTTTTCTACAGCTCTTACAACATCTTGAATATGGTCTAAACAATGGTAATGTAATTTTTTGGAAAGCCCTTTTTCCAATATTCTAGTAATATGTCGTTCAGCTTTGTAATAGTTAATCGAACTATATAAATATAAATTTACAATTTGCTGAAAACGTTCGTTTGGATAAATCCCCTCTCCATTAATTGAAAGCTGAGGCTTAATTCTTTCCACAGAATACATCTCCATTTCATTGTTGTTCTTCGATTTTGCTTTTCCTCGAAACACACATTCAAAATAAGGCTCAATTAACTTATAAGTTTCACCAGTTATTGTAACTTTTCCAGGTTCACCCATCATCTCCATGCGTTGCGCTCTATTTACAGCAGAACCCCATATGTCGTATGCTAATTTTTCACTTCCAATAACGCCAGCCGTCACTTCTCCAGTGTTAATTCCTAGGCGTAATGTCCAATATTCTTGGTCATTTTTTATAGCTTCAGATTTAAGTTTAGCCATGTAATCTTGAATCTGAAGTGCTGCTAAACAAGTGTCAATTGGATTTGTATTATTTCTTACAGGAACACCACCAGCACACATGTATGCATCTCCGATAGTTTTAATTTTTTCTAAATTATTATTAACAATAATCTCGTCGAATTTACGGAAGAAAATATCTAATTTATTTACCAGATTAGTTGGTGTCATTTTCTCAGCAATCTTCGTAAAACCAACAAAATCAGTGAATAATATAGAGACCATTTTATAAGCTCTCGCACTAGTTTTACCATGAGCTTTTAATTCTTCTACCGTAGATTCAGGTATGATTTTTCGGATCAACGTTTCTGATTTATCCTTTTCAATTTGAAGCAATCTCTTTTGTTCAATTACCTTTTCTTTTTCTTTATTGATAATTTCATTTTGCTCTTCAATCTGAACATTTTTAGCACGTATTTCACTTGTTCTTTCAATAATTTTAATTTCTAAACGTGCAAGTTTTCGTCTTTCCAATTCAACTTTTTGCTGAACAAATAAACGCACAAGCAATCCTAAAATTGCTGCGATAGATACCCAGAACCACCATTTCCACCAAAAAGGTGATTCAATCAACAATTGAATAACGGCAGGTTTTTTACACCATTCTCCTTCTCCAAATCTTGCATATACATAAAGTGTATACTCTCCAGGAGATAATGACTGAAGCCTTATTTCATTGTTAGTTCCTAAATATGTTTCCCCATCTTCTAGGCCCGAAACTTTATATTTATAATTTATTAATTGCGGATTGCTTAAGTCGGATGCGATAAATTGAAAAGTTAAATTACGTTCAACATAACTCAACTCCAATTTTTTAGTAACTGAAATGTTTCGCTTTAAAGGAGATCCCTTCATGTTAGGAATAACCCAGTTTTTGTCAATTTTCAATTTTGTAAATTGAACTTCAATATCGTTCTTTTTAGATATTAAGGATTTAGGGTCGAAAAAATTAAAACCATTAATTCCACCAAAGTACAACTCTCCAGTTTGAGATTTAAAGTAAGAACCCATATTGAACTCATTACTCATTAACCCATTAACTTCTTTGTAACTTACAACAGAAT
>CALPSU020000312.1 GCA_943326315.2 Chryseobacterium gleum | reverse complement strand
TATCATCTTTCCATTTCATCGGATTATTAATTATGTAATTTGAAATTCGTTCAAATGCCTGTTCGTGTCTAATTACATGATCGTGAAACGAACGTTGCCAATTAAATGATACATTACCTGACAAATGGATTTGTTTGGATGATGTGGTTTTGTATGCGCCCATTAATTCGGATAATGATTTTATTTTTTGATTATCCCGTTTAATTTCAATTATACCATGAATATGATTTGGCATAACGACAAATGCATGTAATTTTAAATACGAATATTGTTCTGCCAACCAAAACCATTGTTTTTCTGCAATTAAACCATATTGATTTAAAATCATTTGGTGACCTATAATTTCACCAAAACAACAAATTCTATCTTTTACGCACGATGTAACAAAATATAAATTATCCTGTGAATAATCATATCCTACCCATCTATTACTTTTTCTTAACCTTCAACATTTCCTCAACAGCTTTTACTAATTGTTGATCGACACCTTTCAAGAACATTGAATAATCATTCTCAACTTTAAAATCAGGTTGTAATTCATGATTTTCAACTAAGAAATTATCCGCTACACCTCTCATACCGATTTGTGGAATACCGAACATTGTAGATTCATCAATCATTTGTTCCCACCAAACTGCAGTTCCTGTTCCTGCGACAGGCATACCAATTAATGGTCCAATCCCTAAAGATTTATACATATATGGAAATAAATGAGCATCAGAGTAATTTCCTTCACTCATTAAAACACACGAAGGTTTTTGCCATTTCCAGACAGGCTCACCTCCCATGTTTTTTTGACCCCTTGGTTCAAAATTCATATATTGCTTACCAGTTAAAAAAGTGGCAAGATCATCGTGCAACCATCCTCCACCATTGAAACGGGTATCAACAATTAATGCTTCTTTTTTATTTAATTTACCCAATGCTTTATCAAACAACTTTCTAAAACTTTCCGAATCCATAGCTTTAATATGAACATAGCCAATCTTACCATTTGACAAACTATCTACAAGATTTTCACATCTTTTCACCCATCGATAATAAGCTAATTGATTTTGTTCATGATTATCTATTGGTTTAACTATTTCTTCCCATCTAACTTTTGTCTCTGGATTATAAATCGTTAATAACACCTTCTTACCTACTTTTTTATTTAATAACGAAAAATAATTCTGATTTTTCAGAATAATCTCACCATCTATTTTTTCAAGAATTACTCCTGGTTTAATTTGTTTAGAATGGAGTAATAAAGGACTTTCATCCATTATTTCAAGAATTTTTAATCCATCTCCAGTATATGAATAATCAAAATAACAACCAAAAGAAGCAGTTTTATCTCCATCTAAATGAGAATTATAACTTGATCCTGTATGTGATGCGTTTAATTCGCCTAATAATTCGGATAGCAACTCACTAAAATCAAATCCATTGTTTATTGAACTCAATTTCGTTTGATATTCTTTTTTATACTTTTCCCAATCAACTCCATGAAGATCTTCAACATAGAACTTTTCACGAACTTGTCTCCATGCATGTTCAAACATATATTCACGTTCAGCAGCAGTATTACAATTCATTTCTCCATTGGCAGCAATAGCTTTAGAAGTTGCATTTGTCAATTCAAATTTATTTACAACCCCATTATTACAATAATAAATGAATTTCTCTTCTTCATCCAATACTAAACCAGAAGCTGAACTAGCTAACTTTGAAATTTGTTTTGTTTCATTCGATTTAAATTTCGTTGACCACAAATCAAAATCTTTATCAAAATTGGATAGATAATATAATGTTGTTCCTTCTTTATCTACTATGAAATCAGCTAATTCAGAGGAGTGAATAGTTAATCTTTCTTTTCTATCCATTAATCCTTCTAATTCAATTTCTATTAGTTTAATGGTTTCAATTGTCTCTTTTTTAGATTTTACATCTAACGTATTACTTTTTAATTGGTCATCCTCTTCTTTCCAAATTTTATAGTCTTCCTCGTTCAGTTTAAACTTATAGTAAGCATCTTTAGTTAAAAATACAGCTTCCACATCTTCTTGACCTCCCCAACTTCCGTGAGATCTTAAACCATATTTCTCAGTAGTATAATAAACCATTTCACCATTCATCGAAAATTTTGGTTGAGAATGTCCATAACCACTTTGTGTCAAATTAATTGGTTTATCTTTTCCCGATGCTGAAACCAAACCTATGTCTGAACTCCATCGTTCATTTTCAAAAAATTGCACCAAGAAATATTTAGAATCTGGTGACCAACTATAATACTGATCTCCATCTGTATAGGAATAATTATATGAGCCTGGTAAAATTGTTCGGATTTCCTTGGTTTTTAAATTATGAACACATAACGTAGTTCTATTTTTCAAAAAAGCAACTTCTAATCCATCTGGAGAATATTTTGGTTCGAATTCTTCATCCATTGTCTCAACTAAAGATATTTCTTTTAATAAAGTAGAATTGAAGAAACTTTTTTCATTTTGATGTACAATACTCACCTCGTAAATATTCCAAGATTGATTTCTTTCGCCTGCAAAAAGTATCTTCTTCCCATCAGGGCTAAACGAAACATTTCTTTCTTGTTCTGGAGTATTGGTAATTCTTTTAGTAGTACCAAATTCCATAGAACTAACAAAAACATCTCCCCTAAAAACAAATACAATCTCGTTTCCTTCAGGCGATACTGCAAATTCACTCTCCTTTCCTCCTGTCGGCAAGCTGATTATATCATTTTTAACTTGATCTTTATGATTAACTATTTCTACTTTTTTCGAAACACCATTAATAAGTGTATAAATATCACCATGGTAACCAAAACACAATGAACCATTATCTGCTAAAGATAAAAACCGTATTGGATGTGTTTTAAAATCAGTTATTTGTTTAAAATCTGAATCTCCGTTTATTGTACCTTTCCAAATATTAAATGACCCTGACTTTTCAGATAAAAAATAATAGGAATTATTATCTATAAATACAGGATTTCGATCTTCACCTTTAGAATCTGTTAATTTTCTGAAAT
Source organism: Chryseobacterium gleum (assembly GCA_943326315.2). Classification (GTDB taxonomy): domain Bacteria; phylum Bacteroidota; class Bacteroidia; order Flavobacteriales_D; family Crocinitomicaceae; genus CAIUKX01. The sequence goes on along the minus strand of CALPSU020000312.1, from coordinate 276 downwards.
TTTTAGTTTTAAAGTCATACAAAACTATATCTCTTGCAACTGAAGATTCTTGGTGTTTTCTCCATTCATTTTCATACCCTTTCAAGTCTTGAAAAAGCATTAATTTTCCGTCTTTACTTATATTTACAGATTCAGCCGCAATGGACAAAAATTGAGTTTCACGACCTCCAATTATTGGAACCTCGTATAATTCCCTTAACATTCCACTTGGAAATTGAATCGATTTTGGATCATCTAATCGATGTGAAAGAAAAATAATTTTATCATTTGTTGCTG
>CALPSU020000311.1 GCA_943326315.2 Chryseobacterium gleum | reverse complement strand
TTTCCCATTTTAATTTACAAGAAGCATTAGAATTTATAAAAGAAATTAATCCTGAAAAAGCATATTTAACTCATATTTCTCATACTTTTGGAACATATAAGGAAATCGAGAAAATTTTACCAGACAATGTTTTTATTGCATATGATGGAATGATATTGGATGTGTAATTATTTTTTAAATATACCCCATCACATAATAACTAGCATATCCTATAATTTCTTTTATTAATTTATTCCATCCAAAAAGTGATTCTAAATTAGGAACTAAATATTGATCCCAATAATAATTAGATTTAGGACCAGTAATTAAATCTGTACTAAATGTATCACATTTAATATTTTCTTTTTCAAAGCAAGCAATCGATCTACGCATATGAAATCCAGAAGTTATTAATAATCGTTTTTCTAAATGTGGGTAAGATCTATCTAAAACTTTTTTTGTTTCAAATGCATTTTCATGCGTATTTCTAGATTTAACTTCAACTAATAAATCTTTTTCAGGGATTCCCCATTCAATAAGAACATTCTTCAATTGAATAGCTTCTTTTAAACCTCTACCGGATACATATCCAGAATCTCCTGAAATTAAAATTTTCCCAATTTTCCCTTTTTTATACAATGTGATTGCTTGCCAAATTCTATCCGCATGGATTCTAACACTTAATACTTCTAAATCATTATTGTATTCAAACATTCCACCTAATACAATACCCAGATCATATTTTTTAACATCCGCAATCTTGACACCTTGAATTTCCCATCTTTTCATGCCTTCAAGGAAAATTACACTATTTGAAAAAAATAAAAAAATTGAAATAGCTAAAATTTTAAATATTTTTTTCGATTTAGTATTTTTAAAAATAAAAAATCCAGCTAAACATAAAACACACCAAGTACTTGGGTATAAGAAAATGATGATTATTTTTGATAAAATAAAAAACATAAAAAGAGAAATAAGTTGTTGTAAAAAACACTAAATTATTCAATTATATTTTTGTAAACCCTATTTTTGCTAAAAAAAAGAAAATATGTTAAATATTAAAAAAGAATTAAATGTTGATAAATTGAAATTAGATAATTTTTTTGGAGTTAAATATTCTGATATAAATACTTTTTTAATCAAAATAGGTACTAATGTTTTATTAGCAATAACGATATTAATTATTGGTTTTTGGCTTGTAAAGATGTCTGTGAAAGGTTTGAAAAAGATTCTAAGAAAAAGTCATACCGATGAAAGTTTAGTGACTTTTTTATCAAGTCTTTTAACGATGGTTTTAAAAGTATTAATTGTTGTTACCAGTATTACTCAATTAGGGGTTGAGATGACTTCATTTGTAACAATTTTAGGTGCTGCAGGATTGGCTGTTGGTTTAGCTTTTTCAGGTACGCTTTCAAATTTTGCGGGGGGGGTTATGATTTTAATTTTCAAACCATTTAAAGTGGGAGATTTTGTCTTAACTCAAGGAGAACAGGGAGTTGTAAAGGAAATCCAAATTTTTAATACTTATTTAAATACTTCAGATAACAAGGTGATTATTTTGCCAAATGGTCCAGTTGCAAACGGAAATATTACAAATTTCACTAAAGCTGAAAGGCGAAGAGTTGATTTGATATTTGGGATTTCATATGGAGATGATATTAGGGTTGCAAAAGATTTAATAAGTAAATTTATTGAAGAAGACGAGCGAATATTGAAAACTCCAGTTCCATTTATAGGAGTTGAAGCGTTAACTAATACATCTGTAGATATTAGTATAAAAGTTTGGACGGAAACTGTTGATTATTGGGATGTATATTACCATTTAAACGAACGTGTGTATAAAGATTTTGAAAAAGCTGGTTTGCATTTTCCTCATTCTCAAATTCAAATTACTCCTGAAGTATAATGGAACTTGGAGTTAAACATTCATTAAATTTTAATCCTATAATTCTAGGATACATAAAGTTTAACAATTTTGGTCGTCATATAGGAATGCAATTTAATATTTTATCTCCTGGGAAAATTGAATACTCTTTAACAATTAAAGAATTTCACTTAGCAACACCTTTTGCAGCTCATGGGGGAGTTTTATCTGCTTTAATGGATTCTGTTCTAGGTATTTCAGCACTTTCTCTAGTTTGTGTTGATAATAAAATTGTTTCCACGGTTGAAATGAAATTAAATTTTTTATCACCTGTAAAATTAGGAGATACATTAGTTGGTCGTTCAACCATTTTATCAAAAGGAAATAGAATAATTGTTACCGAAGCTGAAATTGTAAATCAAGAAAATATTTTAGTTGGAAAAGGAATGGGGACATTTAATGCTTATCCAAAAGAAAAAGCTGGATATTAACTCATATTATTTGTAATTTCGTAAACTAAAACAAATTTTATACAATGCTATTATTTTTAAATGATATTGCTGGTTCTGAAGTATTACTAATATTGGTTTTTATATTGATGTTTTTTGGATCTAAAAGCATTCCTGGAATAGCTAAATCTTTTGGAAAAACTATGTATCAAATTAAGCAAGCTTCCAATGATTTGCAAGACGAAATTAAAAAGTCGGGAGTTGATATAAAAAAGGATTTAAATCTTACTGGTATACTTAAAGAAACAACTGAAGAAATTCAAAGACCACTCGATCAACAGATGGTTGAAATGGAAAATATAATAAATTATTCTCCTTCTAAACCTACTCCTGTTATTGAAGAAAAAGCAGAAGTTACTGATATAAATTCTGATAAATTAGAAACTATTGAGGAAATAAAAGAATTTAAAAATAAAATATAAAAAATGGAAGCAATAATTAAAACAAACAAAGGTGTGATGAAAGCATCTTTTTACGAAACTGATGCACCTATTACCGTTGCAAATTTTGTTAAATTAGCAAAATCTGGATATTATGATGGTCTTAAATGGCATAGAGTAATTCCAAACTTTGTTATTCAAGGTGGTTGCCCAAATTCTCGAGATGGAGAAAAAGGTATGTCAGGAACTGGTGGACCGGGTTATAAGATTGATTGTGAAACTAAAGGCGGGAATCAGCACCATGATAGAGGAGTTTTATCTATGGCTCACGCAGGAAAAAACACTGGGGGATCTCAATTTTTTGTAGTTCATTCTAGATCAAATACTTCTCATTTAGATGGTGTACATACTTGTTTTGGTAAATTAACAGAAGGAGAAGATGTTTTAGATTCAATTAGAGAAAATGATACTATTGATTCAATCGTAATTATTGATTAGTTTGGATTTAAACCTAAATGATATATTTTAGGTGTAATTAATTCATATAATAAAAACAGGTTATCTTTTTGGATA
>CALPSU020000310.1 GCA_943326315.2 Chryseobacterium gleum | reverse complement strand
TTCTATATGCCAACCAGGATTACCATCTCCCCAAGGAGAACGCCAAATTTGCATATCTTCTGGGTTTGATTTTTTCCATAAGGCAAAATCTGCGAAAAAACGTTTTTCATCTTGTGCGTTTAAAACTCTAGATTCTTCCGATAATTCATCCACTTTACGACCACTTAATGTTCCGTATTCGAACTTTTCGCTGTATGCTTTTACATCAAAATAAACAGAACCATTTACAACATAAGCGAATCCATTTTCGATAATTTTTTCTATAATTTCTATTTGTTCTTGAATATGTCCCGTTGCTGTTGGTTCAATATTCGGAGGTAACATGTTGTAGATACGTTGTAATTCTTGAAACTTTACATTGTATTTATAAACAATTTCTAAAGACTGAACTTGTTCCAAACGTGCTACTTTACCTATACTATCTACTTCGTCGCCAGCGCTATTTGTTATGTGTCCAGCATCCGTAATATTTCGAACGTATTTAACTTGATACTCTAATTTCAGAAGATACCTATAAATTAAATCAAAATTAATGAACGTTCGCATATTACCCATGTGAGGCTCACTATATAAAGTTGGTCCACAAACATACATTCCTACTCTATTGTGATGTATTGGTTCGAATTTTTCTTTCTGTCCTGAAAGACTATTGTATATAAAAAGTTCGTTTGTAAGTATGCTCATATCAATTATTGAAGTGTAATAAACAAAGATAGTTTTTTCAGATTAAAGATGTTAATTCAATTTCCCATAATTAAGACTTTTTGCAATCTCATTTGAAATTAATCTTGTTGCAGTTGAATACAAAGGGAATCACAATGTTTTTTATAAGAAATGATCGTTTTTGCAGTTATTCTACACTTTTTAAAAAGCGTATTGATAGTTTGTTAAAAATTTCGGGTTGTTCAATATTTACAACATGGCCGCAATTCTCAACAATTTCTAATGAAGCATATTTCTCCCTAATTGCCATCTTTTTGACATCATCTAAAAACAAATGATCTTGCCATCCCATCAAATACAAAACGTGTATATTATGTGTATCTTTTTCAAAAATCTTCAACTTCTTATCCAATATTTTAGTCAGACCAAACCAACGTAAAAATTCAGATTTTTTCAACTTTTTAGCTTCAATAATAAATATTGATCTCGCATTTTTATGGTTTCTTCTTGGCATTATAACAACTGCAAAAAGCTTATATAAAACAATAAATGGGACATAATTTTTTAAAACATTTCCTACCCAAATCAAAAACCTAGAAAGTCGATTTAACCGAATAATAGCACCCGTTAGAACAATACTTTTAACAATAGTCCTATTCATTGAAATTAACTGTCTAATTAAAATTGTTCCTAATGAAACACCAACAAAATGAGCCTTGTGAATTTTAAGAAAGTTCAATACATCTAAAATTTCCTGGCAAATTGATTGAAATGAATACTCAAGTTTTTGATTTATATGTTCAATTACTTCCGTCTGACCATGACCTCTTAGATCAATAAACAAAAGATTAAATTCCTTTCTAAAAGAATTAATTTGTTTATACCAAATGGATGAACTACCACCTGCGCCATGAATAAATACAACCCAAGATGCTTTTGGATTGGAATGAATATACGTAGTATAAAATAACATTTACTAAATTATAAGAAAGTAAAAATAGGTGTATAAAATTGATTTATCTATTTTACAATAACAATCTCAAATATTAAACTTAAAAAAGAAGTGAAAAAGATATAAAAAAAGTCCCTTTATCAAAAAGATAAAAGGACTTTAATGTAATAAATACTTATTATAATTACGATTTTAACGCCTCTGCTCCACCCACAATCTCCAAGATTTCACTTGTAATTGCAGCTTGACGAGCTTTGTTATATCCAATTGTTAATGATTTTTTCATTTCGGCAGCATTGTCTGTTGCTTTATGCATTGCAGTCATACGTGCACCATGTTCAGAAGCATTTGAATCCAATAACCCTTTAAAAAATTGAATTTTTAAAGATTTTGGTATTAAATCAGCAACGATTTCTTCTTTTGAAGGTTCAAAAATATAGTCACCAATTGTTTCATTATTTTTTAAAACTGGTGAAACGATTGGTAAAAATTGTTCCGCTTTTACATCTTGAGAAGCTGCATTTACAAAACTATTATAAACAACTATTACTTTATCAAATTCATTACCAACAAATTTATCCATGATTGAATTTGTAATAGTTGAAGAATTTGCAAACGTTAATTTTGAAAAAATATCTTCAACATCAGCAATTTCATTGTTGATATAGTAATTATCTGTCTTCTTGTATGCGTCTTTAATCTTTTTTCCTAAACAAAGAACTTTAACATTTTTTCCTTTGTATTCTTCGTTTATTAGAAGATTCACGCGTTTGATAACATTATTGTTAAATCCACCGCATAACCCACGATTAGAAGTAATACCTACAACCAAAACATTTTTAATATCTCTGTTCTCAGAATATGCATTTTCAGACAAGTCTAAAGAAGAACTTAAATTAATCAAAATATCCTGAAGCTTTACAGCGTAAGGACGCATTTGAATAATTGCATCTTGTGCTTTTTTCAATTTAGCTGCAGAAACCATTTTCATAGCAGATGTTATCTGCATGGTAGATCCAACTGATGCTATTCGATTTCGTATTTCTTTTAAATTTGCCATATTTTATTTAGCTTTTAGCTTTTAGCTTTCAGCTTTTAGCAGCAGATATTCTAACTGCTAAAAACTGACCACTAATAACTACTCAATATTTATCTGCGATTTCTCTTGCTACCTTAGATAAAGTATCTGTTATTTCATCTGTATATTTTCCTGCTTTAAGAGCAACTAAAACATCTTTATGTTTAGCATCTAAGTAGTTTAAATATTCAGTTTCGAATTCTTTAACTTTAGCAACAGGTACTTTTTGAATCATTCCTTTTGTACCAACAAAGATAATTGCAATTTGTTTTTCTACAGGGTAAGGATTTCCTTCTCTTTGTTTTAAGATCTCAACATTTCTAGCTCCTTTATCAAGAACAGATTTTGTTGCATTATCCAAATCAGAACCAAATTTCGCGAAAGCTTCTAATTCACGGAATTGTGCTTGATCTAATTTCAAAGTACCAGCAACTTTCTTCATTGATTTAATTTGAGCATTACCCCCAACACGAGATACAGAAATACCTACGTTAATAGCTGGACGAATACCTGAGTTAAATAAATCAGAATCTAAGAAAATTTGACCATCCGTAATAGAAATTACGTTTGTTGGAATATATGCTGCAACGTCACCCGCTTGAGTTTCGATAAT
>CALPSU020000309.1 GCA_943326315.2 Chryseobacterium gleum | reverse complement strand
CATCCTGCCTTTATTAGCGGGGATTTTGACACGAATTTCGTTAAACATTATTTCGAAGATCCTAGAATTATGTATACTGCTATGGAAGAAGAAAAAGAAGCTCTCTCGCATGGTATTAATGAAATTTGGAATTCTATCAAAGAAAGAAACGCAAAAGAATTTGCTTCAAGAGAAATTACAAGTTCTTGGATTAACACACGAGCATAGTAGTAATTAGTTGTTAGTATTTAGTTATTAGACTAAGAGCTAACAAGTAAAATCTAAAAACTAAAAGCTAAGAAAATGTACATAATATTTGATACCGAAACAACAGGTCTACCTAGAAATTGGAACGCTCCGATAACGGACACTGACAATTGGCCTCGTGCGGTACAAATTGCTTGGCAACTTCATGACGACATGGGGGCTCTTCTTGAACAGAAGGATTACCTAATAAAGCCTGAAGGATACGATATTCCTTACGATGCAGAAAGAATTCATGGTATTTCTACTGCACTTGCTGATGAACTTGGAGCTGATCTTGAAATGGTTCTTCAAGAATTTAACATTGCATTAAGTAAAGCTAAGTTTGTTGTTGGACAAAACGTTGGGTTTGATGTAAATATTCTAGGTTGCGAATTTATAAGAAAAGGACTAGACTCTCCGATGGGTTTAATGCCCGTTCTTGACACATGTACAGAAGTTACCGCAAATCTTTGTTTAATACCAGGTGGTCGTGGAGGAAGATGGAAACTTCCAACCTTAACTGAACTTCATCAAAAACTTTTTGGAGAACCTTTCGGAGAAGCACACAATGCAACAGCCGATGTAGAAGCTACTACCAGATGTTTTTTCGAATTAATTCGTATTGATTCTTTTGGTTTAGATAAATTACAACAAGACGAAAGGTATTTACATAGTTTTAAAATTGCTAATCCAGCAACAATTCAAACTATTGGATTAAAGCACATTAATCTAAAACAGGCTAGTGAGCAATTAAAAATTAAAACCGAACCTATTTCTGAGGTTCCGAATATAAATGTGAATGAATCACGTTCTCGATTAGATAACGTTACGTTCACTCATCTTCACAATCATACTTCATTTTCGATTTTACAATCGACAATTAATGTAAATAGTTTAGTAAATAAAGCTGCATCTTTAGGTATGTCAGCAGTTGCATTAACCGATACAGGAAATATGTATGCTGCCTTTCACTTTGAAAAAGCGATTACGAATTATAACAAAGGAGTAAAAGAAGAAAGAGAAAAAGCATTAGAAGATGGTGTAGAATTTACAAAAAAAGAAATCACTCCAATTATTGGATGTGAATTCAATGTATGTAGAAATTTAAAAGACAAAACTCAAAAGGACAATGGTTATCAAGTTGTTTTATTAGCTAAAAATAAAAAAGGCTATCACAATCTTGTAAAACTTTCTTCCATGGCTTTTACGGATGGTTTTTATTATGTTCCTAGAATTGATAAAGAAGCCATTGAAAAATACAAAGAAGATTTAATTTGCCTTTCTGGAAATTTATACGGAGAAATTCCAAATCTAATTTTAAACGTTGGAGAAAATCAAGCTGAAGAAGCTTTAATATGGTGGAAATCTCAATTCAATGATGACTTCTACATCGAAATAATGCGTCATGGTCAAGAAGATGAAAACCGTGTCAACGAAGCTTTAATACGATTAGCTGCTAAAAATAATGTCAAATTAGTCGCTACCAATAACACATATTACGCGGAAAAAACAGATTCTGAATCTCACGATGTATTATTATGCGTAAAAGACAATGAACTTGTGTCAACGCCAAAAGGTCGTGGAAGAGGTTTTAGATATGGATTAGATAATCAAGAATATTACTTCAAATCGAGCGACGAAATGAAGGAGATTTTTCTTGACATTCCTGAAGCTATAGAATCAACTCAAGAAATTGCTGAAAAATGTGAACATTATGGTTTAGCTCGTGATGTACTTTTACCGGCATACGATATTCCCGATGAATTTAAAGATCCTCAAGACGATATAGACGGAGGTAAAAGAGGTGAAAATAACTATTTACGACATTTAACCTATATTGGTGCAGAAAAAAGATATCCAGAAATTACAGATGAAATTCGAGAAAGAATTGATTTTGAATTAGCTACAGTAGTTAAAACAGGTTACCCGGGATATTTTTTGATTGTACAAGATTTTTGTCAGGCTGCTAGAGACATGGGAGTTTCTGTTGGTCCAGGACGTGGTTCGGCAGCTGGTTCTGTTGTTGCATATTGTACTGGAATCACAAACGTTGACCCTATTCGGTACGACTTACTTTTTGAGCGTTTCTTAAATCCTGATCGTGTATCGATGCCCGATATTGATATCGATTTTGATGATGAAGGTCGTGGCCGTGTCATAGAATGGGTAATTCAAAAATATGGCGCAAACCAAGTTGCTCAGATAATTACCTACGGAACAATGGCTGCAAAATCAGCTATTCGAGATGCTTCTAGAGTAATGGATTTACCTCTTTCTGAAGCAGATAGATTGGCTAAATTAGTTCCTGATATTTCGTTGGCTAAATTGTTTAAATTTTCGGATTTAGAAATTGCTGAACGATTTAATAATAACCAAGAAGAGATCAATAAAGCAAATGAATTAAAAGCAATTTCTAATGGGAATGATCTCATTAGTAAAGTTTTAAATCAAGCTCGAAAAATAGAAGGATCTGTTAGAAATACTGGTATTCATGCATGTGGAGTAATCATAACTCCAGGAGATATTACTGATTATGTACCTGTTGCTTTAGCGAAAGATTCGGAGATGTATTGTACGCAATATGATAACTCTGTAGCTGAATCTGCTGGGCTTCTTAAAATGGACTTTTTAGGTTTAAAAACATTAACCTTAATAAAACATGCCGTTAACAATGTAAAAGAAAGAGCTGGACTTGATTTAGTTCCAGATGATTTTCCTGTTGACGACTTAAAAACATACGAATTATTTCAAAGAGGTGAAACAGTTGGTATTTTCCAATATGAATCTCCTGGAATGCAAAAATACATGCGTGAATTAAAACCGACAGTTTTTGCCGATTTAATTGCCATGAATGCCTTATATCGACCGGGACCAATTGCTTATATCCCCTCTTTTATTAAACGTAAACACGGTACTGAAGAAATTGTGTATGATGTTGATGATTGTGAGGAATATTTAAAAGAGACCTACGGAATTACAGTTTACCAAGAGCAAGTAATGTTACTTTCTCAAAAGTTAGCAGGATTTACGAAAGGTGAAGCCGATACATTGCGAAAAGCGATGGGTAAAAAAGACCGTCCAACTCT
>CALPSU020000308.1 GCA_943326315.2 Chryseobacterium gleum | reverse complement strand
GCTCCATTGAATAATCAAAATAATAATCAAGGGTCGGAATATTTATCTGAAGTCCAAATTTATCAACTCCAGTTTCTGAAAAAGATTGTTGAAAAAATGCTTTAAAAGGTACTTGTTTAAATACTGGTTTCCCACCTAAACATACGATATATGCATTTTCACCAGTTGAAATAATCCCTTTTTCCATCATGTTTCTAACATCAAAAGAACTTAATTTCAATCCTGTAATTGTAATAGCAGACTCCATTTCTTTTGGTATTTTCATCTCACCATTAATAGTATAAGCTGATTTCATTTTATCAGCATTCTCTCTACCTGACCATTCCAAAGCAGCTTGTTCTATAGTTGTAGAATTTAAATCTAACGGTTTTAAACCTTCAACAAGCACAATTTTTTCAGCTAATGTTTGAAGTAAATTTTTATCCATAGGCATATTAAACTTAGAAGTTAGATTCATGGTTGTTTCATTTTTCTTAGGATCATAATTAACTACTCCGACAGAATTTACGGATACATCACCATAATTCATCCCTAAATCAATCTTCCCGTCTCCGTTCAACATACACGTTTCGGTATGTAAAGATAAGAAACTTCCTATTTCTCCTCTATTTAATAATTTATCTACTGAACCTATTTGAAACTCTTTAGAATCGGGGTTATATTGAAGTAACCCTTTTGCTGAAATAATTACAGGATCTTGAGGCCTTTGAAGTTCAGATAAAAATACTGGATACATTTTCAAACTATCTAATGCTCTAGAATCTCGCCAAGCAATACCTGCTAAAACGTTTTTACCATCAATACTCTTCATACCTTCTTCAATTGGAATTTGAATATTTGCGGGGTCAATATTCGCACTTAAAGCAATCCATGAACGAGGGAATTTAGCACAGTTATGATTCATTCTTGTTGAACCTTTGAAAATAATAGTCGGCAAATATGCAATTACCTCTATATCTCCATAATAATCAAACTGCTTACTTAAATAAAACTTAGCATCTTGCCCTATTCGTCCTTTTCCTACTGTTTGCCCTGTTGAATCAAGAAATATTTTATCCATAACAAAGTCCGTTTTCATACTATCCAAATCATAATAAGGATATAGCCCTTTTCCTGTGTACATTCTCCTAGCGGTGATAGCTACATTACAGTGTAAAAAAGTATGATATTGTGTTATAAAATTGGCTACTATTTTTGCGTCAACAAAAGGCTCCATTTTAGCCTTTTTACGAATAATAACCTTAGAGCTGTCCGGATAAATACGAGCATCTGCAACATCTAAATAAAATACTTTAGAGCAAAAAATTGACTTTTCTTTTAAATTAAACATTGCCTTAGGAGCTCTAAATTGCAAAGAATCTTGATCTGGATGAGCTGAATAAAAGTTAGGTCCTAATAAATCCAAATCTGCATTTGCTACATTATCTTCACCACCTTTTGCTTCTACTTCAATTGATTCTAAATCCATAAACCAAGTGAATTTATCCATTGTACAAAAATATTGGTTGATTGGGAAATCTAATCTTGCTTCACCATTATTGGATTTAAACTCTCCTTTACGTTCTAAAAAAGAAACATGCCCCTGAACATTATCAGTTTTCAATGCAATTGGTTCCTCTTCTGCCTCTAAATATTGATTCTTTAAACTGAAACTAGTTGTATCTGCATCCATATCGTATCGTTTAAAGACATATTTGTCCGAAATCATAGTAGCATTTTTGAAATTCATCAAACCATAACCAGTCATTCCATTTTCTTTCACTACAGTCGTTCCTCTTAACTTTGCTTCAGCATTAAAAAGCAACAAATCATACATTGGAGTCGAAGTAGCTTTCAAAAGATTTTTTTTAGGTACATAAGTAACACTAGCAGCCTCACAAGTTACATCAGGAAACTCAACGCCAACTTCAATCGGTTTATTATTAAACTTAGCAAGACCAATTGTTGAATCTGGAAAAAAAGTAAATCCCTTAGATTCGGAACTGGAATGAACAAAATTTATTGTTCCGGCACCTTGCAATCCATTATTTGACAATATTATTTTATTCTCGTACTTAGATCCCGTTCCATAAAAATCATGTCCTCCAGAGGGTGCTTTTGTAGAAAATCCTAAAGAATAATCTGGCATAATAGTTAAATTTTCTCTGAATTTTGGAAAAATACCTGCAGAAGTTAACTCACCAATTACTCGAAAAGATTTTTCTTCAAAATTATCGAGGCTATCCATGAAAAATGGGTCAACGGTATAGTAAAAACGACTACTATCATACGTTCCTCTAAAAATTGCTTCAGAATTGTAATAAACATAAGATGGACGAGAAACTTTAATTTGAGGATAATCTGTCATTTTTGGATTTTTACCAGATCTATTCGTCGGATGATCAATAAAAAGTTCTCCCACAATTCCATTTATACTACTCAACATGGCTATAGGTCTTTTTCCATCCAATTCGGTCAAAGGTTTAACTCTAAAAAGTGATTTATAGGTTTTTTGAATTGTAAATTTATAGTCCTTGTAATTAAAAGATGAAGCCAGAACATCTATTTCCATTTTACCACAATTTATCCAACCGACAAAATCAAAATCTCGATTTTTTTTCAATATCACTTCATTACTTCTAGGTACAACAAATGTTTGTTGAGCATCTGAAATATTAATCATATCAATCGCCTTTAGATTTAATTCTAAAGAACTTAAACTCATCTTACCAAAATCAGGCATTTGTCTTCTTATTTCATTTTTCTCTGTAAATTGTTTAATAATAAATTGTAAATTCTCGTCCTTCTCTATTTGCTTTTCTGTATATCCTTTTAATTCTTGAGGTCTTAAATCAGTATTAAAAATTAAATTATCATAATCTTTTTTTCCAGATTTTGAAAACACAAAATTATCAAGCTTTGGATTAACAATAATCATTTTAGCTTCGGTATCATAACTAATAAATCCGTAATTTGCTAACTCAAGCAACATTGGTTTAGCTTCATCTATTGTTTTGTGTAAGGCTGAAGCCAATTTCCCTTCAGGCATTATGTATTCATCATTTTTAAAACAATAAATTGAAATAGCAACCAACGGATGTATTGCCTCCATACCCAACAACTTATCGAACAATTGAGCATCAAAATAATTTTTAGATTCAAAACGTGCCACTCTTTGTTCCTGACTTGTTCCAATTTCATAAGCCATTACAAGGTCTGTAGATTCGGTATTCCAAGTCATTTTTGGCATATACATATCTAATTGATGGTATGAATTAAAAAAAGGTGCCTGACCATTTCCAGATTTCGTTCTTGTCATCTCAACAGATTTTCTTGC
>CALPSU020000307.1 GCA_943326315.2 Chryseobacterium gleum | reverse complement strand
TCACATTCATAGCGGCTTATGCTATTTTTGAACAGCGCCTTAAAATTAAGGATAGTTTAAAAACAGACTTAATGGTCTTATTTCTATTTATAAGTGTTTTTCTTTCCGGGATCATTTATTTCACCTATAATTCTATTTCTTAAGTGGTCAAAAAAAGTAGAGATAATTCCATAGATGCGCTAAGAGGATTTGCTATTTTGTGTATGTTTTATGCTCATTTAATTCCTCATTTCATGGAAAGAGGCACCACATTATTTCTTTGGGAAAGAGTCATTTCATCAATTGCCGCACCTTTGTTCTTGTTTCTTGTTGGATACAATTTTAATAGAACTCAAAATTTCATGCGAGTGTTTAAAAGATCATTGGTCATTTTACTTGTGGCAAGTATAATAGATGTGTTCGTTTGGCACATTTTTCCATTTTATTCATTCGATGTACTGTATTTGATTGGTATTTCATTAATGGTTATTTACTTAATACGTAGGTTCAGCAAATTACAATTGTTGTTATTTATATTTATTCTTATCATTATTTCAATTTCAATTCAATTTTTAGGTTTTTATTCGATTAATCTTGATGAACCCTATCTCAATGAAAGTTATATTTTTTCACATGTTCTATATAACTTTTTCGTAAACGGTTGGTTTCCTTTTTTTCCATGGATACTTTTTCCATTAGTAGGATTTCTCTCAAAATCTATTTCCTTTGAAATTCCTTTTTTAAAAATGGCATCAGCCATTCTTTTTTTGTTAATTATGCCGATAGTAATATTTTTTGAATTTAATTGGCGTCCAATGGCCGTAGAGATTTTTTATCCGGCAACATGGATTTATCTTTCTTTTTCAATATCATATTTGTTTTTTGTTTGGTCAAATAAAAATTTGTTTTCGAATAAAACAGTCAGCTTTTTGGTTCCTCTTGGAAAAACTAGTTTGTTTCTTTATATCTTACATCTTACCGTTTATGAGTATTTTGGGAATTATCTTATTCAATTCGTAAATAATAGATTTTATTGTTTTTTGTTATTTGCTATTAGTTTTTGGTTTATATCATTTATTCTGAATCGTTATAAAAACAATTGGCAGATTTTTCAGAAAAGTGAAGTTCTTCAAATACTTTTAGGGAAATAAAGATGAATCGTAAATATTTTGTTCTTTTTAGCTTCTTTCTTTTGTGGTTTGATTTACAAAGTCAAGTGATTAGTGCCTTTCAAAATGATACATCTTTGTTTTTTAAAATCCTAAGAAGTGATACTTCGGGACATAAAAGTATTTCAAACGGTAAGTCTCTCATTATATCTTTCAATAATAAGTACAGTAAAAATTCTAAGGAAGTTGGAGTTGCCTATTTTTGTTCTGGATTATCCTACAGAAAAGCAAATCAAATTGATTCAGCCATTATCCAATTTCAAAAAGCGTATGATATTCATTTTAACAAGCATTTTACTGATTTCTCAAAAGCTCAACGGCAATTAAGTATTTGTTATTTCGACAGAGGTGAATGGCAGCTTTCGTTAAATATGTTTGAGGAATCACTTGACTATATTAAAGATAATGTCTTAAAGAATTCCGATACATTAAGGGGTGCTTACAATTCTTTAGGAATAGTCCACAGTAAATTGGCTAACTATGTTAAATCATCGGAGTATTATAATCTTGCTTTACAATTATCGGAAGAAAAAAAAGATTCTCTTTCTATAGCGACATTGTATAATAACATGGCACTTAATCAAGCTAGGGGAGGTCATTTTGAAAAGTGTGATACCTATTTTGACTTTTCAGAGCAGATAATACTTAATCGATTGCATAATTTTTCTGATTCGGCTCGACTAATAAATTTATATAATTCCAAAGCATTTGTATTTTCATTGATAAAAAAATACGATAAAGCCAAAATGGAATATGTAAAATGTAATAATTTTTACGAAGTTCCTCGAGCTAAGAAAAAATACCACAAGCAATTTATTGAAAATTCGGCATCGTACTCATTTGTTTTAATTCAATTAGGAGATTTTCCAAGAGCAGATAAAGTAATAATGAATGCAATAGGTAGTTGTTCTGAGAATACCAATTTCGCTTGGCATGATTTGAGTCAACTATATTTAAATTTAGCATTGTTAAAGAATTACTTAGACGCTCCATATTCAGAGGTGAAGAACTATTTGGATTCAGCAAGTAATGTAATTGAGCAACACATTGCTCCTTCTGATCCTATTCGTGCTGAATTGTTACTTGATAAAGCACAAATTCTTTTGGATCATGGAAAATTCAAAGAAGTAAAGCTCTTACTAGATAGTGTTAAAATTATTCAGAATAAAGCTTTCAAAAAGGAATCTATTTTTTCTATTTCTCGGTTGATTCTCGAATCTGATTATCAAAGAAAGGATGGTCATTTAGAAGAGGCAATTACATTGCTTGATGAAGCCCGAAATATAGCATTAAGGAAAATAGGAAATGAATGTCTAGAATACGGAGAAATCCTCTATTTACTTGGACAGATTCATTCCGAAATGGGAGAATTTAAAAAAGCTGAAGAGGAATTGGAGGAAGCCCAAAAAATCATTTTGAAATTGGTTGGGCAAGAACACTTTCTGAATGCTGATATCCTTAACGCAATTGGTATATTAAATTACAGATTAGGAGAATTAAAACAAGCTAGTTTTTTTATTCATGAATCGTTAAATCTTAGAAAAAAAATATTTGGAGTACAACACAAGGATTATTCAAGTAGTTTAAATAATATCGGCCTGTTGTTTTCTGAATATAAACAATTTGATTCAACTCTTTATTATTACAAAAAGGCTTATATAATTCTCAAAGTAAATCATTCAACTGACAATGTTATAACTAAAACAATGTCAAATTTGGGATTAACTTATTTAAAATTAAGTAAATTTGATTCGGCTTTTTATTACCTTAATCTGGCGTACAATATAAGATTAAATACGTTTCAAGATAATCCTAAACATCCATTAATCATTAGTTCACAAACAAAATTAGCTTTGTATTATGATTCAATCAAAGATTTTCATAAAGCAGATAGTTTATACAGTCTAGCTTGCAAACACACCAAAGACTCATATGGTGAAAAAAACTTAAATTATATAAATGAATTGACTTGGTACACGCTTTTTCTGCGTAGATGGGGTAGGAAGGAAGAGGCTTATTCAATGATTGTTGATTTGTTTAATAAAAAACGAGAGTTAGTAAATTCTAACTTTAATTGGCTTTCTGACCAAAAAAAAGAAGAGTATTGGAAGAAATTGGGTGATTTTTTTGATCAAATTTATTTGTTTGCTAGTGAAGATGGAAAGGAGT
>CALPSU020000306.1 GCA_943326315.2 Chryseobacterium gleum | reverse complement strand
GTTGTCAATTGAGCTATTAAAACTCTGTTTTTAGTTAGAGAATCAGCTCCCATCGATCCTTTTCCCATACAAGCCCAAGCTCCATTTTTTACTAAAAATAAAGAACCTTCATTCAAAGTTTTAAATATATTAATGACGCTATCTAAACCAAAAATGGTTGGACGTGGTACTTTTTCGGAAAAACGTATACCATCTTTTTCTATAAGAGGGATACCTGCTTTTTTGTTTTTACTTCTTAATACCTTCAAATGCTTTATTGTTCTAAGAGTGTCATCGTCTTCCTTTAATAGTCCAAGGCAATCTTCTCCGCCTGAACCTACAGAAAGCCATGAGTCTAACATTGTAGTATTTTTGTGAAATGCTTTAAAAGGAATTACATTCGCTATTATATCTCCTATCTCACCATTGTTATAAAAGAATGTTGTTGTTTCAATTCTAAGATCATGTTTCGAATTTCCATAAGCTGCTTGGAAACGGTAACCAGGTAATAAGTCTAAATATATTCGATACGTTGTTGATCCGATTGGTAGTTCTCCTCCAAATTTATTTGCAAGTGTATCATTTGCTTCAGAGATATAATATTTTTCAACTATTAGATTCTCTAAGCCATTTTGGCAAAATGCTGAATATGTCCAGAAAGAGATAATTGCGAAAATAACTTTAAACATAATTTAGTTTTATTAATGTAATTTTTGGATCATTAAAGCTATTTAGCTTATCAAATCTTTTATACATAGCAAAACTATAGCTTAATAATTAGACTGAAATTAAGAGTGTATTATGATTGAATTAAGTATTAACGCAATTATTCATTTTAAGGAATTATTAAATTCACATCCGCGCAACAAAAATGGCTAAGTTGTTGATTTATATGTTTTTGTATGTTAATTTATCATTATTAATCATTTAAAACATAAATCTATATTTTAAAGAATTTAGAATTCACTCAGTTGAAAAACAAATTTTTTTCGCCTTCAATGACTTTTATGAATAATGTACTTCATCTTCATGTACTAATGCTTCCCCTTTCATTTTTAAGAAAACTTGAATCAATGCAACGACATCTTTTTCACAATAAATTTTGATTCGCTCTAAATCGTTTTCCTCGTAATATACTCTTGCAACGTCTGCGCCTGAAATGTCATCTTTTGGGGTAGGAATATTGAATATATTACATAATAAAGGTAGGGAAGTGTAGGATTTATAATCTCCAAATTTCCATAATTCCATTGTGTCTAAATGAGAAATTTCCCAAGGTTTTTTTCCAGCGATGTCTAAAATAGCTGGTAATTTTAGTCCGTTTACTAGCATTCTTCTGCATATGTAAGGAAAATCGAATTCTTTAGCATTATGTCCGCAAAGAATATGATAAGGAGAATTGTATCTATCTTCTAATAATTTGGTAAATTGAATCAATAAGGTTTCTTCGTCATCGTGGTAAAAAGATTTTAAACGAATTTGTTTTTCACCAATAGCAGTAATATGAACAAATCCAACGGAAATACATATTATTTTCCCAAATTCTGCATAGATACTTCCTCTTTCGTTGTAGAGTGTTTCAAACGATTTCTCATCGTTTTGCATGAAACGTGTTTTTGATTCGAATAGGTGTTTTTTACTATCGTCTAAATCATTAAATTGATAAGTTTGAGGAGCTGTTTCAATATCTAGAAACAATATTTTATCGAGATTTACTTTTTCTAACATGTGTTTAGGGTTTATTTTCGATATGAAGTTAAATAATACTATTGGATTATTTAACTTATTCGTAATAAATTGCCATAATATAAATCCTTACCAGTTGTTGATTTCATCCAAAGTTCTTTTACTTCAATTTTCGATTTATCAAAATGTTTATTCGCTAATTGTTGAATGTCTTGTAAAGATATTGTTGGTGAATAGGTGTTAAGAATTAGAAATCCATTTTTCGTTAAAACTGACTTTGCGCCAATAACCAATGTTTCTAGTTTATCTTCTAATTTCCATTTTTCACCTTTGGCACCAATTCCCCACGCAGGAGGATCCATGATAATTCCATCGTATTTATTCCCTCTTTTTATTTCTCTTTCTACAAATTTTAAAGCATCTTCATGAACCCATTTAATATCTGAAAGCTGACTTAGTTCTTGGTTTGTTCTAGCCCATGAAATAAGCTGTTTTACGGAATCTACATGAATAGTTTCTGCTTCCGTTGATTTAGCAATACAAGAAGCTGCCCCAGTATATGCAAACAGATTTAAAAATCGATTCTCCGAATTCAAATGGGAAGAAATAAAATCCCAATTTAATCGTTGCTCAGGAAATAAACCAAGATGTTTAAATTTTGTAAGTTCTAATTGAAATTGAATGGATTTGAAAGAAATATTCCAAGTGGTTGGTGTTCCTTTTTTAACTATTTTCCATTCACCCGATTGTGCACTTTTAGAAATAAATTCGAAATGTGCACGTTGGTTCCAATCCGCAAATGTAAGTTCAGATTTGAAATAAGCCTGTACTTCTGGACGAATAGTAATAATGTCTCCCCAACGCTCCAGTTTTTTTCCACCACCTGCATCGATTAACTCATAATCGGCCCAACCTTCGGTATAGATGCGTTCTTCGTTCATATAAGGAGACATTAGATTTTAGACATTAGACCGCTCCTTTTTCGGAGCTCAAAGACTTCAACAATAAGCAAATTGATGCCTGTAATCGAATTACTAGTTTCGGAGCGATATCTAAGCTAGTTTGAGTGATTTTTTCATTTGCATCAGCAAATAAAAATCGTATCGAAGGCTAGCGACGAGGTGTTTTTTGACGACCACCAGACATTTGAGCCATTCTCATCTGATTTTTTGATGGAACTCCTTGCTGCATTTGTTTTTGCATTTGCGTAATTTGTTCTTTCATCATTCCACCTTTATCCAATTTTTTAGCTTCTGCTAATAAACTTACAGCTTCTTGTCTTCTATTTGTTTGAGCACAAATACCAGCTAAATGCATACGGGCAACGGCATTATCTTGATCCGTTCTCAAACCCATTGAAAGTGCTTTTCTTAATAATTGCTCACTTTTAGCAAAACCTAATTCTTGACTATTCAATACAGCTTGTAAAAACAAAACATAGGCATGTTGTTTTCTAGGTAAGAATTGAGGAGCAGAAATTTTATTAATATGCTCTTTCGCTTTATCTGTATTGCCAAGTCTCATTTGATTCAGTCCCATAATCATTCGTTCATTTCTAAAGAATGAAAGTCCAATAATTGCTGAAACAAAAATCATACAGATAGCCCATCCCCAGTGTCCAGATCCAAAAAGATAAACCGTGTAAGAAAGTGATGCTAGTGC
>CALPSU020000305.1 GCA_943326315.2 Chryseobacterium gleum | reverse complement strand
TCAGTAATGTTTTGATTTCCGAAATTGCTAACAAAAAAATACCTTTTCTTTTTTCAGATGAATCAACAGTATGGATCGGTGTTGAAAATGAAGGCTTGTATAGATATGATCCAAACAACAATTCAATTACTATTTGTCAGAATTTATATTCTGGTTTCCCGAAAAACTTTTATACTGCTCAATTAAGTTTTGATCGAAATTTTATTTTATTTGGATCTGATAATGGAATACATCAGTTTGATTTGAAAACTAAAACTTTCTTTCATATTAATGATTTCCCATCGAAATTGAAATTAGGAGATGTTTCCTATTTATCTGTAGTAGATAAATTTCAGACAAGATGGTTTACTCTAGAGAATGGATTAGTAGGTTTCACTAAAAATAATCTAAAAAGAGTAATTCAAGACAAGAAAAAATTTATATCAACTGATTTTCATACTTTAAACTCAGATAATTATGGGAATTTAATAATTGGAACCAATAAAGGCATTACAATTTTTAACATAAATAAATTAGGTAATGTATTAAAATATGACAATTACAATGGGAGATCTGGATTTACAGGGTATGAAACTCGTTTTCACTCTCAATTTCAAGATGAAAATTCTATATATTTAGGTACTGCTGAAGGTTTATACATTGTAAATACAAGTGTTTTACAATTTATGAGTAAACCAACGTCTCCACAGATTGAAATGTCAAAAGTTCTAAATAATAGTGCAACTCAATCCTACACATACGAATATAAATACAAAGTTAATAACCCTAAAATTCATAATATTCTATATAGCTATAGGTTATTAGGTAAGGTAAATTCATGGTCTGAATGGAGTAGAAAAGATTATGTTTTGTTTAATGATCTTTCTGATAATGAGTATTTATTTCAAGTTAGATCAACTTTGGATGGTAAAAACTTTAGTAAAATCACCTCTTCAAAATTAAAAGTTGAAAAACCTTTTTGGACTTCCGACACCTTTATTTTTCTAATCATTGCACTGTTCTTAACTTTAAATATTTATTTTTTAAATAAAATAAAATCTTTTGATGTTAAAACTATCTTCAGCAACAAGGACAATACGATAACTACACGATTAATACCAAGAATAATATTAGTAGGTTCTATTGTTAATATAGTCGCTCATATAGTCGGGCATGAATTAGATAAGTCAATCCCATTTTATCCTAAAATAATTTCAATTACTTCTTTTCTTTTAGGAGTTATCTATTTATTATCTATTAAATCAGCTAAAATAAATAATAAAAATTTAACTAAAATATTACTTGTTTTAGGTATTTCAGTTGTGCTTTTTGAAAATTTCACAGAATTGTATTTATCAAAATTACATTTTTATTTTATTTTAATAGTTTCTATAATTTCTACATTAATTCCATTTGTTTTTGAGAAATTAAGATCTAGTATTGTTTATTCTATTGCAATTTTAGCGATTAGTTGTTTGTGTTTTGTTTTATTGGATGAAGTAAACTTTAACAAGTACTTATTTATAATTATACTTATTTTAATAGTGAGTATCGCAATTTTTACAACTTATTTAAGGCACGATTCTATATCAAAATTATTATTTATTTCAGGAGTAATAAATAAGGGAGATGTTTTAGCAATTGCTATCGATGGCTCAGGAAAAATGATCTATGTAAGTGAAAATATTTCAGATTTTATTAATTCATCGCATGAGAAACTATTAAACGAAAACATTTCAAAATTAACGGACTTTTTACCTAATAACAGTGATTCAAATATTTTTTCTACCGATAAATTTGAAGATGGGAAAAAATATTTATCACCAATAATTTCGAATGATAACCTAATTATTTGGATTGAATGGTCTTGTAAAATATATTCGGAGGATGTAAAAGTGATTTTAGGCCAAAATGTTACTGTAAGAATGGAATTAGAAACTACGTTTGAATTACTTGTTCAAAATGCAGAAGATTTTATTTATCAGTGTGATGCAAGTGGAAATTTTATTTTCTTAAACAAACAAGCTCTCTTTAAAATAGGGTACGATAAAGATGAATTGATTGGTGTGAATTTTTCAAATGTTATTGAAGAAAAAAACAAAATGGAAGTAATAAGTCATTATTATAAGCACTATAAGTCTTTACAAGATTCCAGTTATTTTGAATTTCCAATCGTTACAAAAAGAGGCTTAAAAATTTGGTTAGGCCAACATGTCACAACATTATACGAGCCAGGTTCAAAAGATAGAATTAAAGGTTTTTTAGCTGTTGCAAGAGATATTACTGAAAAAAGGAAACAAGAAAAAATTATTGAAGAGCAGCAAAATGATATTACGTCAAGTATTCATTACGCAAAACGAATTCAAATAAATTTACTACCAAATACAGAAAAATTTGATTCATATTTCAAAGAATCATTTTTACTTTTTAAACCAAAAGATATTGTTAGCGGTGATTTTTATTGGATGGAAAAAGTAAATGAATATACCGTTTTAGCAGTTGCAGATTGTACAGGACATGGTGTTCCGGGATCATTCATGACACTTTTAGGAATTAATTTACTAAACAGTATTGTGTTGGAAAATCAATTAACTGAACCAGGGAAAATTTTAGATGAATTAGACAAAAAGTTGGTTCATGTGCTTCCTAGAGGTAAAGGAGATGCTAAAGTTAACGATGGCATGGAAATCACAATTTGTGTTTTTAATCACGATACAAATGAAATGAAATATGCTTGTGCAGGATCTAGATTTATGATTTGTAATGGTGATTTTTTCGAGATATTCAAAGGTGATTCAAAACATATTGGAGATTATAGAAATCAAAATGCTAGGTATTCAGAATTCAACATTGTCTTGAGAGAAAATGATACAATTTATCTTTTAACAGATGGACTTCAAGATCAATTTGGGGGTTTAAGAAATAAAAAATTTAACTTTAAACGTATTAGAGAAATTATTAAAGAAATAAATGATTTACCATTAAAAGACCAAAAGTTAAAACTAGAAACTAATTTTAGCGATTGGATGGACACATATGATCAAACAGATGATGTAACCATAATTGGTATTAGGGGATTGGTGAGCCAATCGAATTAGATTTTTAATATTTGACGATATTTTTTTTAACTTTACGACGCAATATTTTTTTATTATGAGATATATTAAATTTTCATTCTTCACTTTACTGTTTTTATTTTCATTTTTTTCATGTAAAAAGAGAGGCTGTACAGATCCTGATGCTTTAAATTATACTGCTGAAGCTGCTAAAGATGACCATTCTTGTTATTATTTCTGGATTGGTCAGCATTACCAAGGAGGAGATATTTTTTACATTGATAAAACAAAAAAGCATGGTTTGATAGCAGC
>CALPSU020000304.1 GCA_943326315.2 Chryseobacterium gleum | reverse complement strand
AAAGCCGATTCATTTGATTTTTTTTATTACCTCCAGCTAAAGCGGGAGGCATTTTAAATGAATGGTTATTAATTAACGGAAACTGAGCATGTCGAAATTAAGATTGAGCTTAGTATAAATAAATTAACGGCAACTGAGCTTGTCGAAGTTGAAGTTCAAATCAATCACAAAACACACATTCATTAATAATAAATATGCTTCAAATAAAATTAGTATAAATTTAATTCCGATGTATCCTAAAATAAGAAAAATACCAATTTAACAACTCCAGCACCTCAAAATAAAATAATCCCTTTCTAAAAAGTCAAGAATTTAGTGGCTTTCAAAAAGATTAACGAAAATTAATGTTATCTATTAATCGTTTGTAATTTTTTATTTCCTAAATAGACTATTTTAGTACTTTTATTGTAAATTTTCAAATCAAAAGCAATGACAAAGTTCCGAACAATTTGGCCAACTGAAGATAAATTTGTAGAAGTTATAGATCAACGAAAATTACCACATGAATTTATTGTTGTAAAGCTTGAAACCTATAAGGATGCTGAGTTAGCAATTAAGGAAATGACAGTTCGTGGCGCACCTTTAATTGGCGCTACTGCCGCTTATGGTATTTATTTAGCTGTTCGAGAAATGGTTGAAAATGAATTGGATGGATCTTTTTTAGATCAAGCATTTTCAGATCTAAGAGCTTCACGACCAACGGCTGTAAATTTGTTTTGGGCCTTAGATAAAATGCTTAAAGCTTTGGACGATTGTGAAGGAGATTTTTTGAAAACAAGTTGGGAAGCCGCTCAAGCTATTGTGGAAGAAGATGTTGAAACGTGTAGAATGATAGGTGTACATGGTTTACCAATTATCGAAGAGATTTCCCAAAGAAAGAATGGCGAAGTAGTAAATATTCTAACACATTGTAATGCAGGTATGTTAGGTTGTGTTGAATGGGGAACAATTACATCTCCTATTTATCATGCTTTAGAAAAAGGAATAAAGGTGCATGTTTGGGTTGATGAGACAAGACCTAGAAATCAGGGTTCAAATTTAACTTGTTATGAATTAACCAAGCACAATGTCCCTCATACGTTAATCGTAGATAATGCTGGTGGACATTTAATGCAACACGGCATGGTTGATATGGTGATTGTTGGTACAGACAGAACTACGCGTCAGGGGGATGTAGCGAATAAAATTGGAACGTATTTGAAAGCATTAGCAGCAAAAGACAATAATATTCCATTTTATGTTGCTTTACCTTCGACTACTCTAGATATGACTATTAATAATGGACTAACTGAAATTCCGATTGAAGAAAGAAATCAAGATGAGGTTAGATATATGATAGGAAAAGGAGCAGACGGAAAAATCGGGAATGTGTTGATTTGTCCCGAAACTACTCCAGCTAGTAATTATGGATTTGATGTAACACCAGCGAGATTAGTTACTAAAATTATTACAGAAAGAGGAGTTTGTGAAGCTTCGGAGGCAGGTTTATTAAAATTATTCCCTGAGTTTGAATAGAAACATTATCTTAGCATACAAATGGCTAAAACTCTGAGTACATATTTAATTTGTTTGCTAACATTTTTGTTTTCAGCTCAAGTTTATTCGCAATCAGAAGTAGAAAATCGGCTCATACAAACCATTAAAAAAGAGAAATCACCAGTAAAAAATTTCTTAAGAACGATTGCTTTAGGTGAATATTATCAACAGCATAACATTCATCGGGCAGATTCATTAAAAAAAATAATCGTAAAGAAAAGTGAATCATTAACCTATTCAAACCAACTAAAAGCACTTTTATATATTATTGAAATTGCGGATATACAAGGTAATCAAGATGTTTATTTTAAAACCGTTAAGGCAATTTTACCTTATTTAAATAAACCAATTTCAAAAGAAGTTGAATTCAAAATTTATTATCATATAGGTCGTTATTACAATAATTTACTTGAATTAAAAAAAGCAAAGTATTATTTCAAGTATGCTTTGAATATAGCAAAAACAGAACGTAATAATACAGACATAGCAAAAAGTTATTCTGCTTTGGCATATAATTTCATGCTTTCGAATCAAAAAGATTCGGCTTATTTTTATACAAATGAAGCGATACAATACGCTAGAAGATCAGCTAATAAAAGTATTTTAGCAGAAAGCTTTAACGCACAGGCAAATATATATGCCAATTTTGATCAAGTTGAATTAAGTGTCGCAAAAAATTATTTCAGTTTACAATTAGTATCTGTAATAAATGATTTGCCTAGAATGGCAAGATACACAAGAGAAATAGGTAGATCACAACTTTTAATATCAAATTTAAATGAAGCTGAAAAATATTTTAAGCAATCTATAAATTATTCAAAGCAAATAGAAGATTACCGTCAGGTGGCGCTAGCCTATTCAAATCTTGGAACTGTTTTTAAAGAACGAAAAGAGTTTAGTAAGGCTATAGATTATAATTTACAAGCTATAAAAATATTAGATTTATTAAAAGATTTTAATGGTTTAGGAGAGGCATACAATAATCTTGGTATTATTTATAGAGAACAACGATTATATGATTTAGCAGCCTACAATTTTAATAAAGCATTGGATTACTATGAATCAACTAACAATCGGGAACAAATAGCAAGTGTTTATTATAATGTTGCAACTGTATTCAAACAACAAAAAAGATATATAATTGCTCTAAATTATTTAAATAAGTCAATCAAAATAAGAGAACATTTTGGATCTAAAAGTCAAATTTTTCATTCCTATAGAATTATTGCAGATGTTTATAGTGAAATAGGAAAAGTTAAAGAATCTCTGAAATATATGCATTTATATTTAGATTTTTTAGACAGCAATTCATCTATTCAAGAGTCGGCTAAAATTGCGGAATTAGGAGAACTTTATCGTTCAGAACAGAGAGAACGATTAATCCAAATGCAGGCTGATTCTATTGAACATCAGCATCAAGAAAAAACTTGGACATCTACTAAATTAGAAAATACAGTACTTAAAAATAATCAAAAAACATATATTATTATTGGCTTTATTGTTATAATACTATTAGCTGGAATAATAGGTTTTTATCGTTTACAACAACGATCAATCATGCAACAACAAAAAGAAGCAGAAATGCTTCAAACTCTACTTCGAACTCAGATGAATCCTCATTTTATTTTTAATTCAATGTCTGTTATTCAAAGTTATATTTACGATAATGATGTGAAAAATTCTTCTAAATTTTTGGTTAATTTTTCTAGATTGATTCGATTGATTTTAGAAAATTCATCAAAAGAATTTATTCCCATTTCGACAGAGGTTGAAATTTTACAAAAATATTTAGAAACACAAAAATTAAGGTTT
>CALPSU020000303.1 GCA_943326315.2 Chryseobacterium gleum | reverse complement strand
TCCCATAATCATTCGTTCATTTCTAAAGAATGAAAGTCCAATAATTGCTGAAACAAAAATCATACAGATAGCCCATCCCCAGTGTCCAGATCCAAAAAGATAAACCGTGTAAGAAAGTGATGCTAGTGCTACTAGGCAGCGAATAAGAAATTTTATCATAATATTAATCTATAGTTGCAATACATTTTAATTCAATAGCGATTGGAGAAGGAAGGCAATTCACTTCAACCGTAGTTCTACAAGGAAAACTTTCTTTGAAATATTCAGCATATAAGCGATTATACGTTTGAAAATCTCTTTTCATATTTACAAGAAAAACCGTAACATCAACCAGTTGATTCCAATCAGATCCAGATTCTTCTAAAATAATTCTAACATTTTCAAATACACTTCTACATTGAGCTTCAAAATCAAACTCGATGTAGTTTCCATTTTTATCTAATTTTAAACCTGGCACTTCAGAATCTGTAGAATCTGAACCTGCTACTCTTGGTCCAACGCCGGATAGAAATAATAAATTTCCTACTTTTCTAGCGTGAGGATATAATCCTAATGCTTTAGGTGCTTTATTTGTTGAAACTCGGTTATTATCTGACATATTAAAAATTTTGGTGTAAATATAAGAAATTATAAAGCAATAAATCCACCCGCTAATTGGCGTAGTTATAAAATTCTAAAATAATTTTCAAATAGTTGCTATCTATCCCTATATTTAGTCTTTTCAGTATTATTAATACTTTTAATTTATCAATAAAATAGTTTCATAGTATCTACTGGTATTATACCATTTAGATAAAAAGTATCTATTTTAGTTGTAGTAATACCATTCCTAATTGTTACCATTTCTACCTCATAAATATTTTGTCCTTCTGTAATTAGCGATGACATAATTTCAAAATTCCCTTCAAAAAAACTTGTAGGTTTATCCGTTTGTTGTCCGTAAGGTGTCCAGGCACTCCATTCTTTATTTGGAAATAAAATTTCCTTTAATCGAAAACTAAATTTATCATTTGAATTCACAAAGTTTACATTCTTGATCCATCGTATATAGTTTACCTTTTTCGTAAGTTGATATTCAATGGTATTCTCTTGATCTTTATTCAAAGATTCATAGGTTGGTTGTATAATTGCATCGTATACATTAAATAAACTTTCATCAACAACTTGCCAATATTGATATTTATTATTTGAATAAGCATTGAATGAAAAACTCACTTTTCCACTTAGATCAGTAACCCCTTCCCATAAAGTACTCGAGACATATTTATTACCTAATACAAATGGACCGCTTGATTTCTCTTCTTTTAATAAAATTTTAACTTTTACACCTGAAAAAACTTCACCTGTTACAGGGTTAAACAAATGAAAATTAATGGTTGTTAATTTATTTGATTCTTTTTTACAACTTGAAAAGGAGCAAATAGAAATTAGTAAAAGACTAACGAACAATAAGCTTTTCTGTATATTCATAATTATTGTGCTTTACTTTAATTAAGTAAACTCCTTCTTTTATAGATAAAGGAATTGAACGATTTTCTAACTCTCCTGACTCGTGTAATTTTCCTTGTAAATCATAAATTGAAAATGTTCCTTTTTCTATGGATGTATCTATATGATCTGGTAACTGGATACTTATTTCTCCTGTTGCTGGATTTGGATACACCTTAATGTTTTCAGGTTTTTCGATCATCTGAGTAAATTCGTTATTATCTTCTTCTAGAGCTGGAACAGTATTGACGGATGGTATCGCCTTTATTGCTAAGGCATTATTACATTTTGTTTTTCTGATTATAGCATGAAAAACACCTCCTGCTTTTACTTGAAAACCAGGCATTAATGAAATGAATTCTCCTGCTTGGAAGGTGATGTCTGCATTTTTTAAAATTTCCACCACTTTAAAATCTGTTTTTTGCGTTACTTCCTGCCCTGCACAAATGGTTTTAGGTACTTTTATTTCTGCCGTATATACATAATTATCTCTCGCATTCCATCCATATTGTTTATTTTGAACGTATGCCGATTGATAATCAGCCTCTTCTAAAATGAAAATTTTAAAAATATCTCCCATGTAATCAGGATAATAAGGTCTCCAAGGTTCATCATCATTGGTTATGCCACCATTTGTTTTAGTTGCTTCATTAAATGTTAAATGCTCGTTGTTCTTACTCCAAGAAAATACAGCATCAAAAGGGGTTACTTCCCAATAATGAGAATAAGGAAATGCCAAATGTGGATATCCGTAAATATCAGATGGAGTTAAAGCTAAGTAATCTGTTTTACTTTGATACATCAAGCCTTTTAATTTCAAATTATAATCCAAACGATAATTACTTTTAACAGGATCAAAATTTCTAATATCCAACGTAAAAATAGTTGGAGTGAAGTTAAACAAAGTATTTGGTTTGTAAATATCTGCTTTTCCAATAATTTCTGCATCCATTACTTCCATTGTGGATAATAAAGGGTTTGATCCTATTACTGTTCCACCAGGAGCATTATCTAAAACCAGACATTTATCATCGGTCACAAAATTGTAAGAGGTTGTTTTAGTGGATATAGCATGATATTTTTCATATAAAAAAACACGATGTTCTCCAGCGTTTAAGGTTCTTCCATTTAAACTGGCTTTCCATTTTCTACTTGAATTTTCTTGAGCAAATAAGGTGTAACCTTCTGTTTTAGGATAAGGGAAGTTATTAGAAGTTTTACCAGTTATATCAGGTGTATTGGAGCCGTTTGTAATGGAAATATTTCGATTAAAAGAGGGGTAACCTGATAGATGTGTGTTTTTAGCATGATTTGCATACGCATGTTCCCAAAGATAATAATCCCTCATTGGGTGATGACCTTGTTTAGGATTTTTTTCTGTACCTGTTTCTGTGTAAAAATATTTTAATAATTGTTTTGATAAATCGGCATTCAAGATGTAATGTAAAGCATAATTTTTTAAGCCTGATTGAAATTCATCTAAATACCATACGCAATGTTGGTTACCAAGAGGAATATTTGCTCCTTGGTTTTCACCATCAAATGAAACAAATAATTTAGTGTGAGGATGAGATCCATTTTGGTCAAGATGCTTTTTCTCCATTCTTTGGAGAGTTAATTTCGTACATAATGCCCCTGCACTAACTCCATGAATAATGTTTTCTTGACTGGATCCATTGATAGATTTCGAATTGTTAATTTTATTAATTAATTCTTCCAAACGATCGGCATTCAATCTAATATCAGCATTTGGTGGGGCAAATTGAACTAAAACAATATCGTATCCTGCAGAGAGTAATCCGTCCACAATTCCTCCAAGGTTCATATTTTCCAACATTTCTAATGAGCCTGTTGGCCAACCTTG
>CALPSU020000302.1 GCA_943326315.2 Chryseobacterium gleum | reverse complement strand
TCTCCAATTATCCTAAGTTATGGATTCAAATATGCATTTTTAGCTTCGGCTATCGGAATGGGTCTTGGCCAAATAATCTTTAACTTATTTGCTAAGAAATATTTACTTGAAATTGGTGACGCTCCTGTTAAAGTTGATAAAACAATTATAGTTGAAACAAAAGAAGTTTCAATTGAAGATAAAAAAATAGAAAGACAAAGAATTACAGTAATATTTATATTAACATTCTTCGTTATATTTTTCTGGGCTGGGTTTGAACAAGCCGGTTCTTCTATGACTATTTATACAGATAGATATATAGATAGAAATGTTTTAGGATGGACAATCCCTACTACTTTCTTTCAAGCATTTAACCCTCTTTTAATTGTACTACTTGCTCCAATTTTCGTTTGGTTTTGGAGTTCTAAATACGGTAAAAAGCTATCGACTCCAATTAAAATGAGTATGGGTATGATTCTTCTTGGAATAGGGTTCTTATTTATGCTAATGGCAACATACAATGTTCAAGTTTCTGGATTAGGAGATAAAGAGGTAGTTGTAAAAAAAGCTGCTTTAATTTGGTTGATTTTAACCTATTTCTTTCATACAATTGGAGAGCTTTGTTTATCTCCAGTAGGTCTTTCAATGATCACAAAGCTTGCTCCAATAAAATTAGCTTCATTGTTAATGGGAGTATGGATGCTTTCCACTTTTGTTGCAAATATCATTGGAGGATTTATAGCAGCTTATGTAGAACAACTTGGAGCTGGAACTGTTTTCGGTTCGATTGCTGCATTCGTTATAATACTTGGATTACTAATGATAATTGTGTCAAAACGATTATCTAAAATGATGCACGGAATTAATTAATTTACATCAATTAATAATTTTAAGAGGCTACTCATTTATTTGAGAAAGCCTCTTTTTATTTATAAAAACACTCTAATATGTCACAAATAGCAACTTTAGAAGAAATTCAAGATTTTCAAGGAAAATATCCAAAACAACTTTGGTCTCTATTCTTTTCTGAAATGTGGGAACGTTTTTGTTTCTATGGAATGAGGGGAATGCTTATTGTTTTTATGACCAGTCAACTTCTCATGAAAGAAGATGTTGCTAATTTACAATATGGAGCAACTCAGGCTTTCGTATATGCATTTACATTCATTGGAGGTTTGTTTGCTGATAAAATTTTAGGATTTCGAAAATCTTTGTTTTGGGGAGGGATTTTAATGATTATTGGTAGTTGTATTTTAGCAATTGATCCTAAAAGTTTTTTCTTTATTGGAATTAGTTTTACAATAATAGGTACTGGTTTTTTTAAACCAAATATTTCCACAATGGTTGGATCCTTATATAAATCTAACGATAACAGAAGGGATGCGGGATTTTCATTATTTTATGCTGGAATAAATATAGGAGCACTTTTAGGAGGATACATTTGTGTATCGATTGGAACAAGCGGGCACTGGAATCTTGCTTTTGGGCTTGCTGCAATTGTAATGTGTATTAGTTTAATTACATTTTTATTTACAAAGAAAAAATTGGGTCCAATCGGGCTTATGCCAACTTCAACTAATTCATTGGGAGTTGTTACAGAAAGAAAAAAATGGGTTGAATATTCTGTATATATAGGATCTCTTGCAATTATCCCTTTGATTATGACAATGGTTTCTAAAACGCAATACACAGACTATTTCATGTATCTAATCGGACCAGCTACATTATTGTATTTATTTTATGAAATGACAAAATGCACTGCACAAGAAAGAAAAAAAATATTTGCAGCTTTGGCTTTTATAATTCTCTCTATTATTTTTTGGGGAATTTTCGAACAAAGTGGTGGTTCATTAGCTTTGTTTGCAAATCATAATCTTCACGATGATTTATTAGGGATGAAATTAAATCCTAATGGGGTAAATAATTCTTCTAACTCTCTTTTTGTTATAATCTTCGCACCTTTATTAGGATTAATTTGGTTGGCTCTTTCGAAAAAGAACTTCGAACCTAATACAATAATTAAATTTGGTTTGGCTTTCTTATTCCTTGCATTAGCATTTTATATTTTTTATGCAACACGTTTTTTTGCAGATGCTGAAGGAATGACTTCACTAAATATGTTTACGCTAGCTTATTTCGTAATTACTTTTGGAGAGCTTTGCTTATCCCCTATCGGCCTTTCAATCATGACAAAACTATCTACTAAATCTCTTCAAGGAGTAATGATGGGTATGTGGTTTTTAGCGAGTGCTTACGGACAATATGTTGCAGGTATAATAGGCGCAGGAATGGTTAATCCAGATGAAAATGCTTCGAAAACAGATAAACTTATTGCCTATTCAGATGGATATTATCAGTTAGCTATTTACGCACTTATTGCTGGGATAATTGTAATCGCAATTTCTCCACTTATTAAAAAATTAATGGGAGATGTTAAGTAATAGAATTAATCCTGTAAAAAATCAAAAATAAATTAACACAACTTTATGAAACAAAGTAAACATCCAAAAGCATTACCCTATTTGTTTTTTTCTGAAATGTGGGAACGTTTCGGTTATTATTTAATGATTGGTATTTTCACGCTCTATCTAAAAGACACAGTTGATGGATTTGGTATGACGGAAGCAGAAGCGTCTGATTTATACGGTACTTTCATTGCATTTGTCTTCCTTACCCCTTTCGTCGGAGGATTATTGGCAGACAGAGTTTTAGGTTATCGTAAATCTATCACAATTGGCGGGATAATGATGGGAATTGGATACTGTTTAATGTCGGTTCATAATGAGACGATGTTATACATTGCAATGCTTTTAGTGATTTTAGGAAATGGATTTTTCAAACCAAATATTTCAACCTTATTAGGAAATGTATACAATACACCTGAATACAAATCAAAAAAAGATTCAGGATACAATATTTTCTATATGGGGATTAACATCGGGGCATTTGTATGTAATTTCTTTGGGGCTGCTCTTTATAACATGCTTGGTTGGGGGGCTGCTTTTACAGCTGCAGGAATAGGAATGTTCATAGGAATAATTATTTTTTGGACAGGTACAAAACATTTCAAACACGTTGATGTAATAAAACCTACTCAAGAAGGAGATATGCCACTAGGTAAAATTTTCGGCCTTATATTGTTACCATCCATTGTATTCGGATTAATTGGATATTATTTAAATGGTGTTACTTCTGAAACAAATCCCGGAGGAAATTTTATAGGATCTGATACTACAGATGCCTTCTTACTAGGATGTTTACCAATAATTTTCTTCTATGGTCGATTACTTTATAAATCTCCTAAAGAAGAAAAAAGACCAATAGCTGCAATGTTGGCAATTTTTTCTGTTGTCATTTGTTTTTGGGCAGTATTTAAACAAAATGGTTCTACTTTA
>CALPSU020000301.1 GCA_943326315.2 Chryseobacterium gleum | reverse complement strand
TTTCAGCTCAAGAAGCTGCAAAAATAGCGATTGAAAATCAAGCGTTTAATATTGTTTATAACAATAAAAATGTTTTGATAACAGGCTCTTCACTAAAAGAGGTCCCAGTTTCAATTGAAAGTAAAGTTGATCAATTCTGGGTTTTTCCAAATGATATGCAATTATCATCTAAAAAATACCAGAGTAATAAACGAGAAGTGAAAATTGGAGCAATAACAATTGGAGGTGAAACTAATAATACCGTTTTAATTGGAGGGCCCTGTTCCGTGGAATCGGAAGAGCAAATTCGACAAGCTTCGGAATTGCTAGTATCCTTAGGTTTAAGTACACTTCGTGGAGGTTGTTATAAGCCTAGAACAAGTCCATATAGTTTTCAAGGTATGGAATTAGAAGGGTTGAAGTTATTAGCTAAAATGAGAGAAGAATTCGGATTAAATGTAATAACGGAGGTTCGAGACGCTACTCAAATAAATGAAATTATTGAATATTCAGATGTAATTCAAGTTGGTGCTAAAGCAATGTATGATCAAGGTATTTTACGGGCTTGTGCAAAAACAAATAAACCAGTTTTAATTAAAAGAGGTTTTGGATCAACTCTTCAAGAGTTTGTTCAAGCAGCTGAATTTGTTTTATCAGGCGGAAATGAAAATGTAATACTTTGTGAAAGAGGTTTAAGAACTTTTGAAACTGGTACGAGATTTACACTGGATTTATGTGGAGTTGCATGGTTGCAAGAATACACAAATTTACCTATTGTTTTGGATCCGAGTCATGCAATGGGTTATGCTTACGGTGTTCCTAGTTTAGCTAGAGCTTGTGTTGCAATGGGTATAGATGGATTATTAATTGAAACTCATCCAGATCCTAAAGTTGCAAAATCGGATGCTTCTCAACAATTAAATCATGCAGAATTTTCTGCTTTACTAGAAACTCTTAGGCCAGTTGCTGCAAGTGTTGGATTTAAAATGATTTAGATATGTTTTTAGAGCAAAATATAAAAGGTATTTGTGATAAATTTGGTGTGAATTTTTCAGATTTTTTAGGGGATTTGGGAGTTGAAAATACTTTGGAATTATCAATTTTTGATTTAGAAGCAATTTGTGATGAAAATAAAATAGACTTGCATTCGTTACTTTTTAAACCAATGTTTAAAACAAATAGTATTAAAAATAAAATATCTAAAATTAAATTATTGATATTAGATGTGGATGGAGTAATGACTGATGGTGGTATGTATTTTACTGAAAATGGTGATCAAATTAAAAAATACAATACAAAAGATGGAAGAGGTATTATGCATTTGACAAAAAAAGATTTTCAAGTAGCGATAATATCTTCAGGATTTTCGGATAATATGGTGACAAAAAGAGCCGAAATGTTAGGGATTCAAAATTGTTACGTTGGAAGAGATAAAAAAATTGATGTTTTAAATAAATATTGTCAAGAATTAAATATTCACTTAGAGAATGTTGCAATTATTGGTGATGATGTAAATGATTTAGACATAATTAGAAGTGTAGGTTTTTCAGCTTGTCCATCCGATGCAATGGATATTGTTAAAACAAATGTAGATGTGATTTTAACGAAAAAAGGAGGTGAAGGTTGTGTAAGAGAGTATATTGACTCTTACCTATTAAATGAACCATTAAATAATTGAGAAAATACAATATGAAAAAATTAAAGCTTGGAGTTATAAGAGAGGGGAAAGTTCCAC
This sequence comes from Chryseobacterium gleum, assembly GCA_943326315.2. Classification (GTDB taxonomy): domain Bacteria; phylum Bacteroidota; class Bacteroidia; order Flavobacteriales_D; family Crocinitomicaceae; genus CAIUKX01. The sequence continues at coordinate 1,661 of CALPSU020000301.1, read as the reverse complement.
CAGATAGACGTGTTCCTCTTACGCCAAAGCAATGTAAAATTGTTGAAGCAAAATTTCCTAACGTTGAAGTGATTGTTCAACCAAGTTCAATACGTTCATATTCAGATGAAGAATATAGTGCAGAAGGTATAACATTGAGTGAAGACTTAAATCAGTGTGATATTATAATGGGGGTTAAAGAGGTGAACATTAGCGATTTAATACCTAATAAAAAGTTCCTTTTCTTTTCACATACCATTAAAAAACAAGCCTATAATAGACCTTTGTTATTAGCTCTTCTGGAAAAGAAAATACAAATGATTGATTATGAAGCTTTAAAAGATAAAAACAATAAACGAATTATTGGTTTTGGAAGATATGCAGGAATTGTTGGTTGTTATAATGGTTTTAGAACATACGGTTTGAAACATAATCTTTTTTCGATAAAAGAAGCCAATAAATGTATAAATAGAAAAGAGGTAGAGGAAGAATTAAAAAAAGTAGTATTATTACCTTCAACAAAAATAGTTGTAACAGGATTTGGAAGGGTTGGACATGGAGCTAAAGAAATTTTAGATTTATTGCCGATTAAAGAAGTTACTCCTGAAGAATTTTTGAAACAATCTTTTAATACAGCTGTTTTCACTCAATTAGAAGTAGAAGATTATTTTGGTAAAATTGATGGTACAGAATTTAATAAAAGAGAATTTTATTCTAGTCCAGAATTATACAAATCTACTTTTCCTAGTTTTGCTGAAGTAGCTGATATGTATATTACATGTCATTTCTGGAGTAATAGATCACCTTATATTTTAACAAAAGAATATTTAAAATCTCCAAAATGTAAATTAACTGTTGTAGCAGATATTTCTTGCGATATTAACGAACCTATTGGATGTACAATTCGTCCTAGTACAATTGAAAATCCTATTTATGGTTATGATCCTGTTACTGAATCGGAAGCTGATTTTATGAAAGAAGGAGTTATAGCAGTAATGGCTGTAGATAATTTACCTTGTGAGTTGCCGTTGGATGCATCTCAAGATTTTGGTAATGAGTTGATTAAATACATTATGCCTGCATTGTTACTCGAAGATCCTGATGACATAATTGGAAGAGGAAGTGAAACAACTTTAAATGGAACTTTAACTTCACATTTTGAATACTTAAATGATTATGTTGAAGGAAAGGTAGTTAAGGGGTAGAAATGAAGTCCAAGAAAATAATTAAAGGAAGTAAGGAAATTATTCGAGGATGGATATTTTACGATTGGGCAAATTCTGTTTATAATTTAGTAGTTTCATCAGCTATTTTTCCTATTTTCTATGATACCATAACTAAAAAAAGGTTTGCTGATAAACTTGGAATAAAAATTGAAAATTTAAAAACTGGTCAAACAATATTTGTAAATTTTTTTGGATTTCAATTATCGTCTTCTGTACTTTTTTCTTTTGTTTTAGCATCTTCTTTTATTGTTGTAGCATGTCTCTCTCCATTATTATCAGGTGTTGCAGATTACACTGGTAGTAAAAAGAAATTTTTGAAATTCTTTTGCTATTTAGGTTCATTTTCTTGCATCACATTGTTTTGGTTTGCTGAAATCCCTTTGGAATTAGGAATGATCTCCGTGTTTTTAGCAAGTATAGGTTTTTGGAATAGTTTAGTGTTTTATAATGCTTTTC
>CALPSU020000300.1 GCA_943326315.2 Chryseobacterium gleum | reverse complement strand
TACAGTCTACAATACATCACATCAACTGGTATGTATAGTTTAACTTTATATGATTGGTCTACTGTTGGAGGAAGCTATGCAGGACAGTTAGTAAATCAATTCATAACAGATGGACAAGTGAATAGTTTATCAATGAAAAATTTATATAACCAACAAACCCTTTTAGTATGGATGAAAAAAATATAGTTTTCTGGAGAAAATTAAGAATTATAGGTCTAATTTTTATTGTTTTATTTCACCTTTCTGGTTGTAAAAAAGCACCCAAATTACATAAGATTACTTATAATTTTCAGCTACTTCAACAATCTAAGTATGGTTCAGTTACACCGATTTATTTAGGAGTAGCGCCTTCCTACGAAGATCAACCTCCAAAAATGGAGGGTAATTTAATCGATAGTTGGAGTTATACTTATTTAGGTTTAAAAGATGGAGACAGAGTTAGTTTTTCTGTTCAAATACCATTATCTATTTATTATGAAATGAAAATATATGTAGATGATAAAGAGCTACTTTATAAGCGAATAAAAACTAGCGATTCAAATTACTACATGAGTTACATTTTAGAAAGTAGAGGGGTCGACACAGATACTGGTCCTAAATATTTAGGTGGCGATATTATGTTTATCTACCATGAAAATGGATAGAACGGAGAAAATCAAGCAGCTAGACTATATTCTCCTTTTTCCAACTCTTGTTTTAATCTTGCTTTTGCACGCATCATAAAACTTGGAATATTTTTTTCTGGTACATTCAAAGCTAAAGCAATTTCACGTCCCGATTGATCTTGGTAATATTTTAGGGTTAATAACAATCTGTCACGTTCTGAAAGTTTAGCCATTGCTTTTTTTATTAATTGAGTATTTTCATCTATCTCAAAAATAAATACATCAAAAGAAAAAATTGTAAGTGATTCATTTACATCGACTTTATTAAATGGATCGTTTCCCTTTTTAGTCATTAAATCTAAACAAATGTTTTTGGTAATTGTATAAAACCATGCTTCAGGCGCAGCAATTTTGGTAGTAAACTTATCTTTATTTACAAAGATTTTCACCAAAGCTTCTTGCGCGGCATCTTCTACCCAATCTTTAAATTTTGCACCTAAAAATTTTCGTGCTACTTTTCTAATAAAAAGTGTGTAGTGATTCCAATTGATACTAGAATCTGAAAATAAAAGTTGATTTTGAGTACACATACCGCTTAAAATTTAGATTAATAATTGCTTATTGAACCACAAAGAACGGATACGTGAACGTAATCTATTTATGTTTTAAGAATTAATTTTTCACTCACAACCTAAATCTGAATCTCAATCTGAATCTCAACTTTAAACTAAATCCCCATTTCATTCAAAACTCTATAAATCTCTTCCATTCCAGCAACGGCAGAACATTTCATAAAATGAATAGAATGGTCTTCGTCTAAATCGACCTCTAAATCTAAGGGGTCAATTACAACAACTTTGCTTTTTGGATGAACATATGAAGGAATTTGATTTGCAGGATATACTTGAAGTGATGAACCTATAATAACACATAAATTACACTCCATAGCAGCTTTTACAGCTTGATTGATATTTGTATCTTCTAATTGCTCTCCAAACCAAACAATATGAGGACGAAGTTGGCTCTCCTTTTCGCAAATATCCCCTAACTTAATATCCTCAATGATTGGATAAATTAATGTCTCGTCTTTTGTAGATCTAGATTTCATTAATTCACCATGCAAATGAATAATATTTGTTGAGCCAGCTCTTTCATGAAGATTATCTACATTTTGAGTAACTACAGTCACATTGTAATTCGCTTCAAGTTCAGCAATTATTTGATGCGCTTTGTTGGGTAAAGCTTCCAGGCATTGTTTTCTTCTTTGGTTGTAAAAATCTAATACGAGTCCTGGATTTTTATGCCATCCTTCAGGAGTGCATACATCTTCGATTTCATAATTGTTCCATAAACCATCTTTTGCATCACGAAAGGTTTGCAAACCACTTTCTGCAGAAATTCCAGCACCTGTGAAGAATAAAATTTTAAGTTTTGATGACATACTATAAGTTTTAATATTTTGAATTTAATTTGATAAAAGTTTAATAAAATAATAGTTGAAATTACTTTTTCTTAAACATAGTTATAGAATGATTTAAAATTTTCTTGTCATCAATAGAAATTCCACGACAAGAAACTTCAACTTCTAATTTTGTTATTTGTGCCAATATAAACTTTGTTAAAACGAAAGATTGCGTCATTTTCTCTTGAACATTTGATTGTTGAAGTAACGATTTTAAATCTTTTAATAAATTTAGTCTAGAATGTAGATTGGTTTCCATATACTTATAATTTTAAAGTTACTATGATAGTAACGGTATTCTTTTCAAAATATAACATTTAAAGTATTAAAAAAACGTCTCTAATTAAATTGAGAATTCAATAAAATTAAAAAGTTTCCTACTATGTTGTTATATATTATATATTTAAACGTTATTACCTTTAAAAAAATATGTCTTTTATCATTAACTTATTCGGTGATTGTATTCGATATTGGGAATGTACTATATCCGAAGAACAATTTATTGATTTTGAAAAGATTAAAAACAAGAATCAATTAACCTGGGAAACTATTCTTGTAAATTTTGAGTTTTTGAACCACTTTGGTTATTCACATTGGAGTGAATTTTCAAATCAAAAGGTTAAAAGACTCTTTGCTTTAACTCCTTTAAATAAAATTGAAATCAAAGAAAAGAATAAATTTATACTTAAAATAAATAGTGATAAAATATTGAATAACAGTTTATTTGAATTATATAAAACAGAATTTAAACAACTTAAAAATACTATTTCATCCGAAGGGAAATCATTTATTATTTCTCAAAAAGAAACTGGATTGTTTGGTAAATATGAACTTGAAAGTACTAATTTTGACATCAATAAATTAGAATTCAAGGTCTATTCTAGAGATAGTATTTTTAATATTGAGACTTTAACTTCGGTATTATATGACAACAAATCGTTAACGATAAAAAAGCAAGATACGATGGTTCGAAATTTTCAAGTAGATTGGTTAAATTAAGAAATAAAAATAATAGTATGCAAAACAAACCTTATTATGTGTTTTTTGACACTGAAACAACTGGATTACCTTTGAACTGGAAAGCACCGGTAACTGAACTTGAAAATTGGCCTCGTTTAATTCAATTAGCTTATATCGTCTATAACTGAGGATGGTGAGAAATTATCTGAAGGAAATCACATTATTAAACCAGAAGGATTTACAATTCCAACAAGCGCATCTAATGTACACGGTATTACAACTGAAAAAGCTGAATTGGAAGGGAAAGATTTAGTAGAAATATTAACTCAGTTTTATTCAATTGTTTCCGAAAGCAAGGTTCTTGTGGCTCATAATATCGCTTTTGATGAAAAGGTT
>CALPSU020000299.1 GCA_943326315.2 Chryseobacterium gleum | reverse complement strand
TAATTTTTTTACGATTAAAATATTTGTCATAGATTGGTTGGTTTGGTTAGTTTTTTTAGGATTTAAATTAGGTGATTTATCTACCTTTAGATTACAAAATTGCGAAAATAATTTGAATATTTAAAATGCTACAATATTTATTTTTGATATTCAATTAAATAAATATTATTTGTCAACTTTCAAAACAACTTTTTCTTAATGAATCTCTATGATTTGGATGAGCAATATTAATAAGAAGTTCTGCTCTTTCTTTTAGCGTTTTTCCATATAAATTTACAGCTCCATATTCTGTAACTATCCAATGTACATGTGCTCTTGTGGTAACAACACCGGCACCTTGTTTCAGAAATGGAACAATTTTAGAAACGCCATCAATAGTCATTGACGACAAGGCAATAATTGGTTTTCCTCCTTCCGAAAGCGATGCTCCACGAATGAAATCCATCTGACCACCAACACCGGAATAGATGTGAGAACCAATAGAATCAGCACAAACTTGACCCGTTAGATCTACCTCAATAGCACTATTTATAGCTGTTACTTTGGGGTTTTTACGAATTATTTGAGTATTATTTACATATGCAAAATCTAACATTTTTACCATCGGATTATCATCTATGAAATCATATAGTTTCTGAGTTCCTAAAGCAAAAGATCCAACTATAAAATTTCGATGTTTTGCTTTTTTTGAACCATTTATAACTCCGGATTCAACTAGAGGAATTATACCGTCAGAAAACATTTCAGAATGGATTCCTAAATTTTTATGATTTCCCAAGCAAGCTAAAACAGCATTTGGAATAGCACCAATTCCCATTTGTAAAGTAGCTCCATCTTCAACTAAATTCGAAATGTTTTTCCCGATTTCCCTCTCTATATCTGTTAATTTATGGATAGGTGAAGTAGGTAATAATTCATGATGTTCTACTTTGAAGTGAATTTTTGAAATATGTATAAAGCCATCGCCATGCGTTCTAGGAACGAATTTATTAATCTGTGCAATAACAATTTTTGCTGTTTGAATAGCTGCAAGCGAAATATCAATCGAAGTGCCGAGTGAACAATATCCGTGTTTGTCTGGAGGTGAAACTGAAACTAGGGCAATGTCTAAAGGTATAGCTCCATTTCTAAAAAGAGAAGGAGCTTCACTTAAAAAAACAGGAATGTAACTACCTCTGTTTGCTTGAATATTATTTCTAATGTTTTGACCTACAAAAAATGGTTTTATACAAAAAGAATCTTGAAATTCTTTGCGCGCATAAGGAGCGTCACCTTCAGTATGTAAAGAGTAAATACTTACGTTTTTCAACTCTGCCGCACGATTAACCATTGCATTTATAAGCGCGGATGGAACAGCAGCACAAGAATGAATAAATACTCTATCATTCGACTTAATATTCTTTACTACTATTTCTGGGTTACTAAACATTTTTAATTTTTTATAATTACAATGTTACGATTTATTTTAATTGTACCATTCAGTTTGTTAATTTCTAGAATTTAGCTAATAAAAATAATTTCCGTTGCAACTTAGTATTCATAAATGTAATTATAGTTTGTTTTTTTTAATTCGATTAAAAGTAATAAATCTTCGATTAAAATAATAATATGTTCATTTAGAGTAGATTTAAGTAACCTTTTTCAATATATTATGTAAATAGATTTGTAACTTTTAAAAATTTGAATTATGAAAAAATTAGTATTATTAATTGTTGTTTCTATGTTTTTTGGTTCAACAATATTTTCTCAAGAGACTGTTGATAAAAAAACAATTTTAAAGGAAGATAAGGAAATGTTGAAAGCAGATAAAGCAGAAATTAAAAAAGCTGAAGCTGAAATTAAAGCGGATGAAAAAGCTTTAGAAAAGGCTGTTTCCGATAAAGATAAAGTTGAGCAAGCTAGATTAAAGGAAAAGATTAAACTAGATAAAACAAAATTAAAAGAAGTTAATAAGCATATGAAGGAAGATGAAAATAAGATGAAAAAAGATTCCAATATGAAAGAAGAAAAACCAGGTAAAAAATAGTTTTTTTTAAAAAAAACATAAAATTGAGTCGTCTTATTTTAAGACGGCTTTTTTTTGTTTCAAAAATTCAAATGATACTTACAAATTGTGACTGAAATTAACTTCTTAGGTGATGTCGTTCATTTTTTTTTAAAAAAATGAACGACATCTTTGCACTGTAAAATAGTTTACAATTGAATTTAATAATTAGAACATGAATAAATCAAAAAATGTTATTGATTCATGCTTAGAATGTTTAACAATTTGTGAAATTTGCACCACAGATTGCATTAATACGAGTGATACTGAGTGTGCATTATTATGTCGAGATTGTGCGGATATCTGTTCACTATGTGCAAGATTTGAAGCTAGAGGTTCACAGTTTGTTTATGATTTACATGATCTTTGTGCCGAAATTTGTAAAGCCTGTGCAATTGAGTGCGCAAAACATGCTGCCCACCATAATTCATGTAAAGAGTGCGCTATTGCCTGTAAAAAATGTGCAGCTATTTGTGAAGAATTTGTATCAGTGAATGCTTGATAACTAAAATAGTCTTGGGTGCAATTTTTTCATAATTAGCTAGCATGTATTGGGGAAATTTTCAAATATGGAAACAATCAGTAAATTCAACTTTGATTTGCTTAGTAGGCTGTTCGATAGGTACTTTAACTGTTGAGTTTTTTAATAAAATTAATAATTGGTTTTTGGTTTTATTTGCAACTTATTTCGCAGGATTAATTTCATGTCTAGTCTTTGTTTCGTTGTGGGAGATATTATTTAATAAAATGGAATTAAAAAATGCTATTAAACATAGCTATAAAATGAGTTTTAGTTCAATATTAATAATGGTCGTAAGTGAAAATTTTATCATGTTATATGTTTTTCCTGAATTCTCAACCAATTCAATGCAAATGAACTTAAACTATGAAATTAGAGAAATGTTGGTAGCGATGAGTTTTGGTTTTTTTCTATCCTTACCTTATAATTATTATCAGTTACAAAAAAAGAATAATAAGTAAGAAGTTAATTTTAAAATAAATAAGAATTTAAAAATAAAAAAATGAATAAAATAATATTTATAATTACTGCTTTAACAGTAATATTTTGTACATCTTGTAAAAAAGATCGCACTTGCACCTGTTCATATACTACTACAGGAGCAACTTTAAAAGAAACAATAACCTATCACAATATTTCAAATAAAAATGCTAAAGAAGATTGTAAAGATCAGCCAATAACTATTAGTACAGATAATAATTCAGAAACACTTTCAATGTCTTGTTATTTAGACTAGATTTATTCGAATTAAAAAAGTATTTCTAAAATCTCATAAAGTGTAATAATTTAAATGTTTGATAAATTCGTCTCTTCTCAAAATTATCATATATTTGTTTTACTAAAATTTAAATACATTGGTAAATAAAATAAAATT
>CALPSU020000298.1 GCA_943326315.2 Chryseobacterium gleum | reverse complement strand
TTTTTATGTGTTCCTAAAAATAAAATTGCTGAATTCGTAACAACTTCTGGCACTTCAGGAAATCCTGTTTCACTATTCTTAACAAAAAGTGATTTAGAAAGATTAGCGAAAAATGAATTTGATAGCCTACGTTTAATGGGGTGCACTTCAGATGATGTTTTTCAATTAATGACCACTATAGATAAGCAATTCATGGCGGGATTAGCTTATTATTTAGGTGTTCAAAAATTAGAAGCCGGCATGATTAGAATTGGGCCGGGTGTTCCACAATTGCAAATTGATTCTATTTTTAAATACAATCCAACTAAAATAATAGCTGTTCCTTCTTTCATCGTTTTGTTAATTAATTATGCAAAAGATAATAATATAGATTTAAATAATTCATCGGTTAATGCAATAATATGTATTGGAGAACCTATACGAAATGAAAATTTTTCTCTTAATATCTTAGGTGAAAAGATTACTAAAAATTGGGATGTAAATTTATATTCTACTTATGCATCTACTGAGATGGCAGCTGCATTTTCAGAATGTGAACATCAAAATGGTTGTCATCTCAACGAGGATTTACTTTATTTAGAGGTATTAGACGAAAAAAACGAAGATGTTCAACATGGAGAAGCAGGCGAAATTGTTATTACCAACTTAGGCGTAACGGGCACTCCACTTATTAGATACAGAACTGGTGACATTGCTAGATTTTACAATTCAGAATGCCCCTGCGGAAATAAAAGTCCTAGAATTGGCCCTATTATCGGTCGAAAAAATCAAATGATCAAATATAAAGGAACTACTATATTCCCAAAGGCTATTTATGACATTTTAGATTCATTCGTTGAAATAGACCTATATAAAATACACATTAATAAAGATGAACTTGGTAATGACGATATAACTGTTATTCTAAATGATGAAATAAAAGATTCTTTAAATATTAAATTTTTAGAAGAAAAATGTAAGTCGAAACTAAAAGCGATACCTAATTTTACTTTTACAGAATCTAGTGAATTATATAACCTTATTCATAAAAAACACTTAAGAAAACCTCTTAAAATTGAATTTATTTAATGTGCTACCCAAGTTGTTGGGTTTATACATTGAACAGAAGTGCCTACAACTTGATGAATTTCAAAATGAGCAACTGAAACAGAGTTATCAGAAGAAGCAATTAAAGATCCTATCGCCTGTTTTGTAGAAACTTTTGCACCTGCAGTAACATAGGTGTTTTGAAGATTTGAATAAACAGTTCTGTAATTTCCATGTTTGATAATTACAACTTTCCCTGCTCCTGGAATATTTAAAACACTTGTTACCTCTCCTTCAAAAACAACACGTACCTGAGCATTTTTAGGAGTACTAATATCAATCCCTGTATTATTAGTGAAAACGTTGTCTAATGTTGGGTGTGCATTCTTTCCAAAACCTTCTGTAATTGTTCCTTTATTAACTGGCCAAGGTAAACTTCCTTTATTATTTTCAAAGCTTTTACCTAAAGCAACAGACTCTTTTGTATCGATAAAAACTACCGTATTTTTTGATATTTCTTCCGCTTCTTCTTCCTTTTTTTCTTCCGGTTTAACTTCCGGTTTAACTTCAGTTTTTGATACAGTTGCTAATGCAGTTTCTTTTTTATTTGATTTCTTTTTTGCTGATGCGGCTTCTTCTTTCAACCTTTTAGCTTCTGCTGCTGCTCTTCCTGCTTTTAGTGTTGCATCTGCAATTTCTTTCCGAATTGCCGTGTTTATTTTTTCTTTTAAAACTTCTTTGTTACGCTCATCCTCTTTTAATTGTGCAATCAATTCATTTTCTTTAGATTTAAAACTTTGATAAACTAATTGTTGGTTTTCTTTATCCTTTAGTATTAATTCTTTCTCTTTCTTTTTTTCACCTAAAAACACTAATTTATGTTTTTTCTCAACTTCAATAGATTCTATTTCCTCTTTAATTAATCCTTGATGTTGTTTTATAATTCTAAATTGTTTTTTCTGCATTGCAGATATTTTTTCTAAATATTTTTTTCTTTTTAAAGCTTGATAATAATTGTCGGAGGCAAAAATATACATCATTTTACCGTACTTATTTCGGTGTTTGTATGCATAAATTAACATCTTTTTATATTGAATTTTAAGTCTTGCTAATTTTGAATGAAGTTCTTTAATTTCCGACCCTTTTTTAACCACTAAAATATCAGCACCTTTAATTTGATTATCGAAATTATTTAATAATTCTTCACGGAACTTTATTTGATTGTCAATTATTTTTAATTCATTTAATGAAGCTTCCGAATTTGTTTTCGTTTTATTTAATAAAGATTTAGTATTGGAAATTTTATTTTCTAATCTATCTTGCTCTTTTCTTAATCTTTCACTAGAATTTTGACTTATTACATTCTGATTCATAATTAGAATCAAACCTATAAAAAGTATAATTCTATTCTGTTTCACATTTTTCATAACCCTCAGGTATTACTAAAATTAATGGTTGTCGTTGGTTAATCTCAGATTTTTCATACGTCAATTCAATCAAAATTCTATTTCTTGGTGATTTAATTTGAATAAAAACCTCTTTTGGCAAATTGAAACCATCTATAAATTCTCTAGTCCTGTAATCTACAAAAATGTCAATCGAATCTGAAGGGCTTGACACTTCGGTTCTTTTTAAATGATTTGCTTCATTATTTAAATAATATTTAATATGTAAATCTTCTTTAGACTTTTTTTCAAAACGTATTATTTTGTGTTTTCGATGCGATGAAATAATGTAATTTGTTGGTTCATGAATTTGAAAATATTTTTGATTTCTATCATAATCCAAAGGGAGACCTAAAAACAATTCTTCTAAATTTCTATAATTAAAATCTATCCCAAAATTTTCTTTAATATAACTTAAATCTTTACTTATGTAACACTTATTTCTTTTATCCACAACTAGCAATGAATCTTTAGAAATAATAGCGTTTGCAATTGGTAATTTCATATACGTTACCAATAAATTTATAGCACTATCCTTAACCATTCGTAAGGATGTTTTCAAGTTTATATTTCGATTCGTATCGCTATATTCTGTTGTTATTTTTGAATAAAAAAATTCTGGTTTTTTGATTGAAATACTATCCAAAACATGAATAAGATCATTCGTTTTTCTACGTTCCAATTTCACCTCTTCGATCATTTGTGTTGAAGCGCAAGAAACGAGAAACAAACTCGCTAAAAAACAAAATATGAGTTTAATAGATGGGCTCATAATACTCCTTTTTAGCGATTTTCAAATCTAAATTTTTATTTGTTGAACCCAATGAATCTGCTTTTATCCAAAATTCAACAGCTTTTTCAACTTGTCCAATTTTAAAATATACATCACCCATGTGTTCAATAATCACTTTATCTTTAGAGCTTAATTGAAATGCTTGTTCAAAAAATTCTTTTGCTTTTACATACTCTCCTTTTTGAAAAAGAAC
>CALPSU020000297.1 GCA_943326315.2 Chryseobacterium gleum | reverse complement strand
TTAATCAGCCAACAAAAAATCCATTAACGATTGCAGAAGAATTAAATTTAATTCAAGAATCTGATGTAAGCTCAATCTTAGCATATATTCAACAAGTAATTGATCAAAACCCAAGTGAAATAGAAAGATATAAAAATGGAGAAAAACAATTAACAGGTTTCTTAATGGGGCAGTTAATGAAGATTTCAAAAGGAAAAGCTGATCCAAAAGCTTCAAATCAATTAATGAGAGATCAATTGGACAAACTTTAATTATCTATACTAAAAATATGAAATTAACAATCGCATTCAGTCTTCTTTGTATACTTTTATTTTCATGTGGAAATAACAAAAACACAATTGAAGACAACCCAGATACACCTGTTATAGAAAACTTTAGAATAAGTGGCCAAATTGAAAACGCATCTAATCAGACTCTATACTTAGAAGCTATGAGTCAACAAGGCACTATAACAGTTTCTGAATGCCATACAGATGATAATGGAGATTTTGATATGATTGGGAATGTTCCAGATATGGGAATATTTCAACTAAGACTTGGTGGCGATCAGAATAAAATTATCACTTTACCTTTGTGTCCAAAAGATGTGATTACATTAAATACAAATATTAATGATTATCAAATAAAACCAGTATTTGAAGGAGCTGAATGGACAGAAAGTCTAACAAAATACATGGAAATTTTTAGTGAATTTGCTTCAAAACAACAATCTTTAGCTGCTTTACAAGGAAAAGTATCAGAAGATGAATTAATGAAAAAATATATCTCATTAAGAAAACCTATCGATTCCTTTTGCAGAAATGAAATTGACAAAGATGCCGACAATCCAATTAATTTTATTTTAACTTCTTTTTTAACTCCAAATATGGGGTTTAAAGATTGGGACCTGTCAAATCTTGTCACTCTTAAAAAAATGAGCGATGCTTATTTGAAACGCTATAAGGACTCACCAATTGCAACAAATTTAGCTCAACAAGTTATCCAAATAGAAAATAGCTATAACCAGTTTAAATCTGTGAATTCTGGAAATCAACTAGCACCAGAGATTGCTCTAAAAAATCCTGAAGGAAAAGAAATTAAGTTATCTTCTTTGAAAGGTCAATATGTTTTAATTGATTTTTGGGCTTCTTGGTGTGCACCTTGCAGACAAGAACTTCCAAATGTTGTAAGACTTTACAACGAATATAAATCTAAAGGCTTCACGGTTTATTCGGTTTCTTTAGATAAAGACATTTCTGCATGGAAAAAAGCAATTGAAAGTGATGGATTAACATGGCCAAATCATGTAAGTGACTTATTAGGATGGGAGTCTGAAATGCCTAAACTATATGGTTTTCAAGGAATCCCTCATACCGTTTTAATAGATAAAGAAGGTAAAATACTAGAGTCTGGTCTAAGAGGTGAGGCTTTGGAACAAAAATTGAAAGAACTTTTTAAAAAGTAAAATACCATGAAAAAAACAATATTATTTAGCGCATTATTACTAACATTTTTAGGGTTTGGTCAGAATCCAATTTCTATTACTGTTTCAGGAAATATTTTCAACACAAAAGAAGATACTGTGAAAATTTCTCAATTTTTCGGAACTCATTACGTTGATTTCCTAAAAACTACATTTACAAAGAGTGGTGATTTCACTATTAAAGGAAACCTACCTAATCCTGATTATTATGTTTTAAGATTAGGAAATGCACATTTAAATATAATTTTAAGAAATGGAAGCGATTTAAAAATCTATAGTGATGGCGCAAATATTTTTGCATTCAGTAACATTATAGGATCTCAAGAAAGTTCTAACATGAATGAATTCATTAAAGTTCTTTCAAATTGGAATATTAAACAAGATTCTGCTAGAACATATTTAAAACAACATCCTGATCAACAACAAAGTATTAATGCTTCTATGCAAAAAGAATTTTCAAATTTTCAAAATAGTCGTCAGACTTTTATAAATCAAAATCCAAATTCAGCTGCTTTAATGCCAACTTTATCAGCAATTGATCCAGAGAGAGAGTACGAAGTTTATGAATCAATAATTGGCCAATTAGTTTCTGGTTTTGGAGAATCCCCTACTATTAAAGAATTGAACAAACAATTTTTACAAGCTAAATTAAAAAAAGAAGAAGGTAATTTATTTGCTACAGGTAAAATGGCTCCAGATTTTACTGAAAACAAAATAGACGGTAAACCAATGAAACTTTCAGACTTAAAAGGGAAAGTTGTATTATTGGATTTTTGGGCTTCTTGGTGCGGGCCATGTAGAAAAGAAAACCCTAACGTTGTAAATTTGTATAATAAATATAACAAAGATGGTTTTACTGTAATGAGCGTATCGTTGGATCAAGATAAAGCAAAATGGCAAAATGCAATCGCTGCAGATGGATTAGTTTGGCCAAATCACGTTAGTGATTTAAAAGGTTGGTCAAGTGCTACAGGTAAAATATACCAAGTTACAGGAATTCCATTTACGGTTCTTATTGACAAAGAAGGGAAAATAATCAAAACGAATTTAAGAGGAGAAGCATTAGAAATGGAACTTCAACAAATTTTCGGACATTAAATTTAAACTAATTTAGTATTGAATTAAAGAAATTAGAATGCCGGATACAATTAAAAAACATGTTTATTTTGCTTCTGATTTTCATTTGGGTGCTCCAACCTATGAGAAAAGTTTGGCGCGTGAAAAACAAATTGTTGCTTGGCTTGATTTTATAAAACCTAAAGCTAAAGAAATCTTTTTGGTTGGTGATATATTTGATTTTTGGTTTGAATATAAACATGCTATCCCAAAAGGTTTTGTTCGATTACAAGGGAAAATTGCAGAATTAACAGACGCTGGAATTCCTATCCATTTATTCACTGGAAACCATGATATGTGGATCTTTGATTATATACCAAAAGAATTAGGTGTAGAATTACACCGAAAACCAGTCGAGCGAATTTTTGGAAATAAAAAATTCTACATTGGTCATGGAGACGGCTTGGGACCTGGTGATCATGCTTATAAAATTTTGAAAAAAATTTTTACAAATAAAATATGTCAATGGGCATTTGCTAGACTACATCCAAATTTTGGGATATGGTTAGCTAATTCTTCTTCTAGAAAAAGCAGAGCTAAATCAGGAAGCTTAGATGAGAAATTTTTAGGTGATGAAAATGAATGGCTAGCTGTTTATTGCAAACAAATAATTCAAAAAGAACATTTCGATTATTTCATTTTCGGGCATAGACATTTACCATTACAAATAAATATTAATAACAATTCCAAATATATCAACCTAGGAGATTGGTTACATTATTTTACTTTCTTAGATTTTGATGGAGAAAATGCAGAATTAAAGACTTGGAAAGAGAATAAAGTTGAAAAATATTCTTTTGAATAAGTCTTTTTAATCCTTTAATTAAGATTATTAGATTAAAAAATAAAAAATATTAACAAAAAAGTACAACTTGTCAATATTATCCCTAT
>CALPSU020000296.1 GCA_943326315.2 Chryseobacterium gleum | reverse complement strand
GCCATTGGTTTTTTTATTTTTTTGTTGGTGTCGTTGTAGATGGAGTATCTTCAAAACTGAATAATTCTACTTCAAATACTAAAGGCATATTTGCTTTAATAGGACCTTGTCCACCTTGTGGTGCATTTGCTCCATAGGCTAATTCTTCAGGTATAAAAAATTTGTATTTAGCACCTGTTTCCATTAATTGTAAACCTTCTGTCCATCCTTTAATAACTTGGTTTAATCCAAATGAAATAGTCTCTCCACGATCTACAGAGCTATCGAAAACAGTTCCGTCTGGTGTTGTTCCGTGGTAATGAACAGTAACTTTTGAAGTAGAATTAGGTTTTTTTCCTGTTCCTTTTTTAAGCACAATGTATTGTAAACCACTAGGAGTAACAATTACATCTTTGTTTTTCTTGTTTTCAGCTAAAAATGCTAATCCTTCCGCTTTGTAATCTTTTGCAATTGAAACATCCATTACTTCAATGTCGAATACTAAATCGGAATACGGGGGAATTGCACCTGGTCTTCCTTGTTTTCCATAAGCTTGGTAGTATGGAATTATTAACGTCGCTTTTCCACCTTTAGCAAGCATTCCTATACCTTCTTCAAAACCAGGAATCATTTGGTTTGTTTTGTATATGAAATCCATTGGTTGTCCTCTATCGTAAGATGCGTCAAATTGTTTCCCATCTGCTCTAAAAGTGCCTCTATAATGAAGCGAAACATTATTTCCAGCAATAATTTTATCACCTACACCATTGTTTTCAATTATATATACCAAACCGCTAGGACTTTGTTGTGCCGTTGGATATTTTTTTAAAAGTTCTTCAAACATGAATTTTTTATATTCAAGCTCTGACATTGCTCCAATTTTTGAAAATTCAGCATTTTTGGCATCTTCAGTCGCTTTTATTTTGTTGTAAGTTGCAGCAAAAACTTCCGTTGCATTAAATGCTTTTGCTTGTTTTCCAATTCGTAAGATTGTCACTGTTTTCATCGTGTCGTCTTGAGCAATTGAATTCACAACGTCTTGCCCAACAATTACATGACCAAAAACGGTATGTTTTCCATCAAGGTGAGGCGTTTCTTTATGGGTAATGAAAAATTGACTACCATTTGTTCCAGGTCCTGAATTTGCCATAGAAAGTATCCCAGATCTATAATGTTTTAGATCAGTAACTATTTCATCAGGGAATTTATACTTTGGACCTCCAGAACCATTTCCATCAGGATCTCCTCCTTGAATCATAAAATCTTTTATTACTCTATGAAATTTTAAACCATTATAAAAAGGTTTAGTATACTCATTTCCAACAGCCGTAAATTTACCCTCCGCTAAACCTACGAAATTAGCTACCGTCATAGGAGTTTTTTCGTATTCCAATTGGCAAACA
Organism: Chryseobacterium gleum; assembly: GCA_943326315.2. Classification (GTDB taxonomy): domain Bacteria; phylum Bacteroidota; class Bacteroidia; order Flavobacteriales_D; family Crocinitomicaceae; genus CAIUKX01. The sequence goes on along the minus strand of CALPSU020000296.1, from coordinate 2,099 downwards.
ATAATACCTTTACTTGTATTAAATTGTGCATACATACCCTCAGGATAAGTTTGTTTACTGTCTTGAGAATAAGTTAGGAAACTAAAGCTTAAAACTGTGAACACAAAAGTGATCGTTTTGAAAATATTTTTTCTCATCTTTTTTTAATTTTGTTGTGGTAAAAATAGAAAATTTAATTTGAACTTTGTTGAATCAATTTCTAAGATTAGTTAAGCTTTTAACAAATAATGTGCCTTTAAGAAATACGATTGATTAATAATTCAGTTTTTTAAAAGTCCAATTTTGGGTATTGAAAATTATAAGTTGATTTTTGGAAGTATTCATATTGACTATTAACTTCAGTGTTTCTTGAGCCATCATGGAACCAATAATTGCTGGAAGTGTAGCTAGAACACCATTTTCATCACATCCTGGAATATCTTTTGGATTAGGGGGTTCAGGAAAAATATCTCTAAGGTTTTTACTTCCTTCATGATTAAAAACTGCAAGCTGTCCTTCAAATCCTAAAATACTACCGTAGATTAAAGGTTTATTTAATTTGACACAATTGTCATTAATTAAATACCGAGTAGAAAAATTGTCAGATCCATCAATAATATAGTCAAATTGAGAAAATATTTCCTCGACATTTGTTTTGTTTAATCTCTCAGAAAAAACTTGAAAATTCGTATTTGGATTTTGAATTTTTAATTTGTCAGAAGCTACAATAGCTTTTTGTTTTCCAACATCGTTTATGGAAAATAATATTTGTCTATGTAAATTATGGATTTCAACTTTATCAAAATCTATTATTCCAATATTACCAACACCAGAACTTGTTAAATATAGAAGTATTGGACAGCCTAAACCACCAGCACCAACAACTAATACTTTTGCATTTTTTATTTTTAGTTGACCTTCTAATCCAATTTCAGCTAGTTTAATTTGGCGGCTGTATTGAATGTTATACTCTTTATTTTCTGAATTCATGAATTAGTAATTAAAGCATTGTCCCAATCTTTCCAAACAGGTTCATATCCAATACTTTTTATTAATTCTGCAATTTCAAAAGAACTTCTTTCATCGCTAATTTCAAATTGTTCTAGTGATTCTGGTTCTACAGAGTAACCACCTGGATTTGTTTTTGAACCAGCACTCATACTTGTAATTCCAAGTGGAATAATGTTATTTCTAAAATTTTGAGATTCTCGTGTTGAAAGTGAAAGTTCAACATCTTCATTGAAGATTCTGTATGCAAAAATCAATTGGGCTAAATCAGAATCAGATACAATTACATTTGGTTGAATACTTCCTTCAGCCGGTCTTAATCTTGGGAATGAAATAGAAAATTTAGTTTTCCAATATTTATTTTGTAGATATTCGAGGTGCATAGCACAAAATAGAGATTCAGTTCTCCAATCTTCCAATCCTAATAAGACTCCCAAACCCATTTTATGGATTGATGCGTCTCCAACTCTTTCAGGTGTTTCTAAACGATACTGAAAATTTGATTTTTTTCCTTTTGGATGATATGCTTTATATACTTCTTGGTGGTAAGTTTCTTGGTAAATTAATACAGAATAAACACCAGCATCGTGCATGATTTTATATTCTTCTGTTTCTAATGGTTGAACCTCAATAGAAATATTTGCAAAGTGAGGTTTAATTATTTCGATAGCATTCTTAAAATAATCTACGTGAACAGTTTGATTTGCCTCTCCAGTAACTAACAAAATATGATTAAAACCGTGTTCTTTGATTGCATTAATTTCTTGTGAAATTTCTTTATCTGAAAGAGTTTTTCGCAATACTTTGTTATCGAAACTGAAACCACAATAAGTACAAATGTTATTACATTCATTACTTAAATACATTGGCGCATACATTTGAATTGTTTTACCAAAACGTCTTTGAGTAATATCTTTACTCATTTGTGCCATTTGTTCTAAATATTTTTCAGCAGCAGGAGAAATTAACGCTTTAAAATCTTCTAAAGATCTTTTTTTTGCAGAAAGTGCATTTTCAACATCTTTAGAAGTTTTTGAATATATTGAAGTTTTTACTTCTTCCCAGTTATGCGAATCAAAAATTGTTTTAAAAGTCATAATTTCTATTTTGGT
>CALPSU020000295.1 GCA_943326315.2 Chryseobacterium gleum | reverse complement strand
TTAAAATTGATACCTTGAAATGTTCCTATATCTGCAGGATCATTATGGGTGTAATCTTTTTGAAGCGTAATTTGTGCTTCTAGTGTTTGCACAGTCGCAAACAGTAAAAAAACTCCTGTCGCTAATTTGGAGAAATAATCTTTTGTAGTTTTTTTCATTTTTCATTTTTTTAGTTGCTACAAATTTCATCTTTCTATTTTAGTATGTTATGAAGGCTTTGTTGTCAAATTGTTAATTAACATTATGATTTGATTATTGAAATATTAACGGATTATTTTTTTAGAGAATTTTCTCAAATAAAAAAGCCCCGAAGAATCTCTTCGAGGCTAACTATTTAAAATTTACGATGATTAAAAATCAATCATCAATCATCAATAATCCATCATTAAATTAAAGTCCTAACAAAACTGCATGAGGATCTTTACTTCCAAAGATCATTCTTTCTGGGTTTTCTAACATTTCTTTCACTTTCACTAAGAAACTTACAGATTCCTTACCGTCGATTATTCTATGGTCGTAAGAAAGTGCTAAATACATAATTGGACGAATTTCAACTTTTCCATTTATAGCTACTGGACGCTCAACAATATTGTGCATTCCTAAGATAGCAGATTGTGGAGGATTGATAATTGGAGTAGACAACATAGAACCAAAAACACCACCGTTTGTGATTGTAAAAGTTCCACCTGTCATTTCATCTGGAGTAATTTTACCATCTCTTGCTTTAATCGCTAATCTTTTTATTTCTCTTTCAATTTCAGCTAAAGACATTTGTTCTGCGTTACGAACTACAGGTACCATTAATCCTTTTGGAGAAGAAACCGCAACACCTATATCTGCATAATCGTGGAAAATAACTTCGTTTCCATCAATCATTCCATTAACTGCTGGGTATAAATTCAATGCTTCTGTAACAGCTTTTGTAAAGAATGACATGAATCCTAAATTTACATCGTGGTGTTTTGCGAAAGCATCTTTATACTTTGCACGTAAATCCATGATTGGTTTCATATCTACTTCGTTGAAAGTAGTCAACATTGCTGTTTCGTTTTTTACTGCAACCAATCGTTCAGCAATTTTACGACGCATCATTGACATTTTTTCACGTCTTTGCTCACGTGATCCTCCCCAACCTTGAGCAGCGTCAGGAGCAAATCCTGCAGCCATTGCAGCTACAACATCTTGTTTTGTTATACGACCGTCTCTGCCTGTAGCAGAAACTTTAGAAGGATTAATTCCATTCTCAGCAATGATTTTTGCAGCTGCAACAGATGGAGTTCCACTTGCGTAAGAAGCTGATTTTTCATTAACTGGATTTGGACTTGGCACAACTGCCGCAGCGACTGGCGCAACAACAGCTTCAACTTTTACTTCCGCTACTTTTTCAACTTTAGGAGCACTACCTGCTGGACGTGCTGCCGAAGTGTCGATTAAACAAACTACAGCTCCTACTTTTACAGCATCACCTTCTGCCGCTTTTAAAGTGATAATACCACTTTCTTCTGCAGGCAATTCCAAAGTCGCTTTGTCTGAATCAACTTCTGCAATAGCTTGATCTTTTTCAACGTAATCACCATCAGCTACTAACCATTGTGCAATTTCAACTTCTGAAATTGATTCACCTGGACTTGGAACTTTCATTTCTAATACTGACATATCGTATATTTTTTAATTCTGTATTCTAGTTATTATATAATTTTTACAGCATCAAATTTTCCAATTTGAAATCTGTAATTTGCAATTATTTTGCAGTAACTGATGCGTATTTGAATAAATCGTCAAACAATTGTTTTAGACGTTTTTTATGCAATTGTGATGAACCTTCAGCAGATGCAGCAGATGCATTTCTTGAAACTCCAATAATTGGTAAGTGTCTTAATGCCATAGCGAAATATGTCCAAGCTCCCATGTTTGCAGGTTCTTCTTGTGCCCACAATATGTTAGAAGCATTTTTATATTTTTCTAGAATCGCATCTATCTGAATTTTTGGAAGTGGATACAATTGTTCAACACGAACAAATGCCATATTCTCAACTTCTAATTCTTTTGCTTTTGCTTTCATTTCATAGTAGAATTTACCAGAACAGAAAACAACAGTATCAATATTTCCTACCACAGCAGCAGAATCATCAATAACTTCTTGAAACCCACCTTTAGCCATTTCATCTAAACTAGAAACTGCTTCAGGGTGACGTAGTAACATTTTAGGAGAGAAAACAACCAATGGTTTTCTGAATTCACGTTTCATTTGTCTTCGTAACAAATGGAAATGATTTGCAGGTGTTGAAGTATTTACAACTTGCATGTTATCATCTGCACATTGCACTAAGAAACGTTCCATTCTACCGCTAGAATGTTCAGCTCCTTGACCTTCATACCCGTGAGGTAATAGCATTACTAAACCACTTTGAGTATTCCATTTATCTTCACCAGCAGTTATGAATTGGTCAATCATAATTTGAGCACCATTGAAGAAATCTCCAAATTGTGCTTCCCAAATTGTTAATCCTTTTGGAGAAGCTAATGAATATCCGTATTCAAAACCTAAAACCCCATATTCAGATAACAATGAATTGTAAACGGAGAATGTTGCTTGAGTATCATTCAATAAATTCAATGTTACAATTTCTTCTTCTGTATCTTCTGTTTTTACAACAGCATGTCTATGAGAGAATGTTCCTCTTTCAACATCTTGACCAGAAACACGAACAGGATGACCTTCAACTAATAAAGAAGCATATGCTAACATTTCAGCTGAACCCCAATCTAATTTATCTCCTTTGATCGCATTTAAACGATCATCAAAGATTTTAGAAATTTTACGGAAGTATTTTTTACCTTCTGGAAGAGTAGATAATTTTATTCCTAATTCCAATAATTTCGCTTTAGAAACACTTGTATCAATTGAAGAATCGAAATCTGAAGGAACACTGTGTCTGTATCCTTCCCAAGTTTTACTTAAGAAATCATATACCAATGCTTTTTCATTTTTACGAGAAATTTCGTATTCAGCATCTAAATGTGCGTTAAAATCTTCTTCTAATTTTTTAGCAGTATCTTTTGAAATAACACCTTCTTTTTCCAATTGATCAAAATAGATATCTTTTGGATTCGGGTGTTTTGCAATTAAATCGTATAATTTAGGTTGCGTGAACTTTGGCTCATCTCCTTCGTTGTGACCATATTTTCTGTAGCACAACAAATCAATAAATACATCTCTGCTAAATTGTTGACGGTATTCCATCGCAATTTCCATAGTCTGAACAACTGCCTCAACATCGTCACCATTTACATGGAAAACTGGGCATAAAGTCGTTTTTGCAACGTCTGTACAGTATGTTGAAGATCTACCATCTGTAAAATTTGTTGTAAATCCAACTTGGTTATTTACAACAATATGAATTGTTCCTCCAGCACGGTATCCATCCAACTGAGCCATTTGCAATACTTCGTAAACGATTCCTTGACCAGCAACTGCAGCGTCACCGTG